>JAWOKY010000026.1:0-23712 GCA_033853975.1 Thermodesulfovibrionales bacterium | reverse complement strand
CCTGTCCGAGGACATCCAGCAGATGATCGATCTCTTTTTCGGTCACGATGAGAGGCGGCATGAACCGCAGAACATTCCCGGCGGTACAGTTGACGAGTATGCCGCTTTCCATGCACGCCTTGACCACAGGCGCGCAGTCTCTGACCAGCTCCATCCCAATCAGAAGCCCCATGCCGCGCACATCGGCGATAAGGCTCGGAAACTCCTTTTTCAGATCTTCCAGTCCCTTGATGAGATACTTCCCCATCCTCCTGCACTGATCGAGAATAAAGCCGTCTTCGATGATCGTCTCGAGCGCCGCCGTCGCTGCTGCACATACGAGAGGGTTTCCGCCGAACGTCGATCCGTGTGTTGCAGGCTGGAAGGCAGACGCCACCTGTTCCGTGGCGAGCATCGCTCCTATCGGTACGCCGGCGCCAAGGCCTTTGGCAAGGGTCATGATATCCGGGGTGATTCCATAGTGCTCGTAGGCGAAGAGCTTGCCTGTCCTGCCCATCCCGGTCTGGACCTCGTCGAGGATCAGGAGAATGCCGTGTCTGCTGCAGATCTCTCTCACCTCGTGAAGGTAGTCGGCGTCGGGCATCTTCACGCCTCCCTCTCCCTGGATCGGTTCGAGCATCACCGCACAGGTATCCCTGGTGATCGCGGCCTTAAGCGCATCGATGTCGTTGAACTCCACATACCGGAACCCCGGCATATGGGGGTCGAAGCCCTCCCTGAACTTCTCCTGGCCGGTGGCTGCAATAGTTGCCAGCGTCCTGCCGTGGAATGAATTCACCGCAGTGATGATCTCGAATCTCCTGTGCCCGGGCTGCTCCTTGAAGTACCTGCGGACGAGTTTGATCGCTGCTTCATTCGCCTCGGCCCCTGAATTGCAGAAGAAGACCTTGTCCGCAAAGGAGTTCTCGACAAGAAGCCGCGCGAGTTTGATCTGCGGCTCTATATGGTAGAGATTCGAAACATGAATCAGGCGCTGGGCCTGCTTCTGTATCGCGATCACCACCTTCGGATGACAGTGGCCGAGACAGTTCACCGCGATGCCGCCGACAAAATCCAGGTATTCCTTTCCTTCCGTGCTCCAGACCTTCATGCCGCGTCCTTTTCTCAGGACGACCGGGAACCGGTTGTAGGTATGCATCAGGTAGCGGCTTGAATCATCAAGGACTTTCTTGATTTCCATGCAGGAATAATAACCCAAAAATTGCCGGAAAATCAAACAGATAAAGGGTTCGGAATCCGGAATGAAACGGCAGGTCCGATGATCAGTTCGGGGTATTCGGATGCGGACTTACAACTGCGGTGCCTCTGCCCGGACAACGGCAGGACGGCGATCAGCGACGGCAAAGAAAAGGCGGCCGGCCTGAGCCCGTCGCCTTTTCTTGGAATGATGCAGGAAATGGCGTTTAAGACTGCGCGACTTCTCCCTGGACAGCCGTCTCCTCTTCGATCACTTCATCATCGTCGCCACCGTCGTAGTAAGGGCAGTCCCTCGCCTTCAGCCAGGCGAAGGTGGTAAACTCGCCGTTGGGCGTCCTCTGGAACCTTACACCCGGATGCACGCCCTTGCCCTTCATCTCGCACTCGGCGGTAAGCCCCTTGTTCGAAATCTTCATATGGGAACAGAGTCCGCATGTCTTGACGGGTCTGAACGTCTGCGCTTTATCTCTTGTCTCGTCACTCATCTGTTGTCCTCCCTCAGGCTCGCTGTTTGCTCTTTATCTTTATAGTAGCACCACCGGGGCGAAGAATGTCACATTTATTATGCCGGCAGGAATGATCGGCCTTTTCCTGCCGGTAAGGTCCCGCACTCCTTTTTGACAGCCTCCGGATACCGGTGGTAAGATTTGGTATGAAGATCGCAGTGACGGGAAAAGGAGGAGTGGGCAAGACAACGCTCTCTGCCGTGTTGAGTTATCTCTTCGCCTCGGAAGGCAAGAAGGTGATTTCCGTCGATGCTGACCCCGATGCAAACCTCGCATCGGCCCTCGGGATACCCAAAGAGGAAGCTTCTCAGATACGGCCCATCGCTGACCTGAGCGAACTTATCGAGGAGCGGACGGGTGCCAGGCCGGGAGGAATGGGCGGCATATTCAAGCTCAACCCGAAGGTGGACGATCTCCCGGAAGGGTTCGGCCACAGGGTAAACGGCATAACGCTCCTTGTCATGGGTAAATCGAAGGCGGCCTCCTCAGGATGCTACTGTCCTGAAAACGTTCTTCTCAGGAGGCTTCTCAAACACCTCGTCGTTGAAAGGGACGAAGTGGTCATCGTCGATATGGAGGCGGGGATCGAGCATCTCACCAGAGGCACCGCCGGTTCCGTAGACGCCTTCATCGTCGTCGTCGAGCCCGGTCAGAGGAGCATCCAGACGGCAGGGGTGGTCAGAAAGATGGCGGGGGAACTCGGCGTGCGGCAGGTCTTCGTTGTTGCCAACAAGGTGCGGGGCGAGGAGGACCTGAATTTCATCAAAAAAGGTATCGGGGACATGGAACTTATAGGGTTCATCTCGTTCAGTCCCCTGATAATGGAAGCAGATATCAAGGGTGCCCCGCCATTTTCCCTGTCCTTCGAAACAGTGGAAGAAGTAAGAAAGATAAAGGCAGCCATAGAGAACACGCTCCATGCAGGCCGACAGACCTAAGGCCTCCCTCAGAAAAGAACTCCTCGAAAAAAGAGACGCTATACCGCCCGAAGTAAGAAGGGTAAAAAGCAGGCTGATCGGGGATCGCCTCCTTACCCTCGATGAAATCAGAAACGCCCGGACAGTATTTATCTTCGCCTCCTTCAGGTCGGAAGTCGATACGTCCGGCTTGATAGACCGGCTGCTTGCCGACGGCAAGAGGATCGTCCTCCCCGTTGTTGAAAGAGAACACCACAAACTGCTCCTCTATGAGATCAGGGACTCTGTCGAACTGAGGCCCGGCTACATGGGCATTCCGGAACCTTCCGTTCGGACGGAGGACCGGCACGCCGAGATCGGTGATATCGATGCGGTTGTCATACCCGGAGCGGGTTTCGATCTGGCAGGAAACAGGCTCGGATACGGAGGAGGATATTACGACAGACTACTTTCGGGCCTCGAAAGACGGATCCCGGTCATCGCTCCTGCCTTTGAGGAACAGGTCGCCGATTCGGTGCCGTCGGAGCCGCACGATGTCGGGGTGGACATGATCGTCACCGACAGGCGCGTGATCCGCGCGCGATAACAGATACGGCCCTCCTGATGCTATAATAAGATACCTCGGCATCCGAAGAGTTGCAGCATGTAAGCGGTCTAAGACCTTTCCCGGAGGCATTATGGACTATCCGAATGCGACAGATGGAGGCAACAGCCCGGGCGATCTGTTCCCGATCGTAGGCATAGGCGCCTCCGCAGGCGGGCTTTATTCCCTTGAGTGTTTCCTCACGGCTTTGCCGAAGGATTTCGGCTTTGCGATCGTTTTCCTTCAGCACCTTTCCGCCATGCACAGGAGCCTCCTGCCTGAACTTCTCAATAAGCAGCTGCCCGATCTCGAGATCCACGAGATATCCGAAGGGATGGAGGTCCTTCCGGGAAGGCTCTACCTGGGCACGCCGGGCAGGGACTTCCTGATCAGGGGAGGGACGTTCCACGAGTCCACGGCCAGGGAAGAACGTGTCCATCTCCCGATCGATGAATTTCTTGTCTCACTCGCCGAAGACGCTCGGGAAAGGGCGATCGCAGTGATCTTTTCCGGAGCCGGTAACGACGGCGCACGGGGAATACAGGCGGTCAGGACAGCGGGAGGGACCATATTCGTCCAGGAGCCTTCAACGGCCGAGTTTTCCGGTATGCCTCTTGCCGCAATCAGTACGGGACAGGCAGACGCCATACTTCCGCCCGCCGATATCGCAAGGGAGATTGTAAAACTTCAGGCACCCGGCACGGTCGCAACGGATGCCGAAACACTCATCACACCTGCCCAGTTTGATGCGATCTGCCGGGTCGTACATGAGAAGACAGGCTATCGATTCACCCACTACAAGAAAAGCGTGGTCGGACGGAGGATCATGAGAAGGATGTACCTCGGCGGTATTCAGTCGGTGGATGAATACAGCGAGATGATCTCCGCCAGGGAAACCGAGGCCGCCATGCTCGCCTCTGACCTGATGATCGGCGTCACCTCTTTTTTCAGGGACAGGCTCTCCTGGAGGGCGCTGAAGAAAGAGGTGGTGAGAAATCTCGTCGCCGAAAACGACGACTTGCCCATCCGCGTATGGGCACCGGCCTGTGCAACAGGTGAAGAGGCCTATTCGATCGCCATGCTTCTCAGCGACGAGTTGGATCTGGCCGGCAAAAAGAGGGAGGTGCAGGTCTTCGCCACGGACATAAACGACCATGCGCTCGATAAGGCGCGGCAGGGGACATACCCCGGCAGCGTCGCTGCAGACATTCCGGCAAGCTACATGCGAAAGTTCTTTACCGCAGACAGAGACGGCATCTCGGTGACCGTTACAAAGGAGACGCGGGAAAAGGTGGTGTTCGCAAGGCAGGACCTTCTCACTGATCCTCCCTTTTCTCACATGGACCTTGTCATCTGCCGCAACCTTCTGATCTACCTCGAACCGGAGGCCCAGGAGAAATGCATATGCCTCTTCCATTACTCCCTCAACAAAGGCGGATATCTCTTCCTCGGTAATGCCGAGTCTGTTGGAAGAAACAGCAGCCTCTTCAAGTCTCTCGGCCACAAGAAGTGCCGCGTCTACCATAAGATCGACGGCCTGCCGTCTTCAAGGATGCCTCTTCAGATCCCGTTCGCCAGGGAAAGAGCCTCATCTCCTCCGAAGCGTCAAGCGGAGTACAGGCAGCCGGTTACGGAGTTCATCCAGGAGAAGCTGCTTGATGAATACGCGCCTGCAGCCGTGGCAATCGATCAGCATTACGACATCCTCTACCATAACGGCGACACGAACAGATACCTGCGCCAGCCCCGCGGTACGCCAACCCAAAACCTGCTCGAACTGCTCCCCAAAAACATGAGCAGCAGACTCCGCGGCGCTATATACCGCGCCGTCCAGGAGAAGCAGCCTGTATCGATTCGAACGACGATTACGGGCAGCGATGAAAGAAAGAGAGAGACCGCTATCCGTGTATCCGTGCTCAGGGAAAATCTCTTTCTTGTAACGTTCCGGGAAAAGGGTGGGCGCCCCGAACCGGAGGAGGCCGCTGCCGGCGAGACCTGTGCAATCGAAGAGACAGCCGTGCGCCAGCTTGAAAACGAACTCTCCGCAACGCGTGCCGAACTCCAGAGCAATGTAGAACAGCTCAAGAGCCTCAATGAAGAGCTCCAGTCCTCGAACGAGGAGCTTCAGGCAGCCAATGAAGAGCTCGAGACGTCACGGGAAGAACTCCAGTCGCTCAACGAAGAGCTGATCATCGTGAATTCACAGCTCCAGTCCAAGATAGAGGAACAGGAAGAAACAAACAACGACCTGAACAACTTTCTCACCAGCACCAGCATCCCCACGATCTTCCTCGGTCACAACTTCACGGTAAAGCGTTTCACTCCGGCCATGTCGCGGCTCATTGCGCTCATCCCCTCCGATGCGGGACGGCCTATCAGCGACATGTCCCAGGAGCTTCTCGGGCCTGACCTCGTCTCCGACGCGCAGTCCGTTCTCGAGACGCTTGTGCCCGTCAGGAAAGAGATGATGATTGACGGCGCGTGGTATGTGCGCGCCACTCTCCCCTACAGGACCTCGGACAACCGCATCGAGGGTGTGGTCGTCACCTACACCGACATCACTGAGCTGAAGCGCGGCGAAGAAATGAGGGGACGCCTCTCTGCCATCGTTGAAAGTGCGGACGATGCGGTCATAAGCAAGGACCTGAACGGTATCATCCGCACCTGGAATGTGGGGGCCGAAAAGATCTTCGGTTATACGGCCGAGGAAATTATCGGCAGGCCCATCTCCATCCTTGTTCCGCCGGGCCATGCAGATGAGGTGCCTGACGTCCTCAGAAGGATTTCTCTTGGAGAACATATCGAGCGTTTCGAAACCTGGCGTATGCGGAAGGATGGATCGGTGATCCCCGTGTCCCTTACCTTCTCTCCCATCAAGGACGGCGGCGGCAGGGTGATAGGGGCATCGAAGATCGCCCATGACATCAGCGCAAGGAAAAAGGCGGAGGAGGCTCTGCGCGAAAGCGAAGAGCACCTTCGCGCGGCTCTTCAGTCGGCGGAAATGGGCACATGGGCGGTTGACGTGGAAAGAGGAATCGTCGCGTGGGACGAGCGGTGCCGCAAGATCTTCGGCCTTCCTGAGCGCGAAACGGTCCCGCTCGAAGACGCCCTGCAGCGCATAGCTGCAGATGATCGCGCCACGGTCCGGAAGCAGATAGCGGCGGCCCTGGATCCTTTTTCGGATGGCAGGTACGATATCGAATACAAGGTGGCCGGGCTTGACGACCGCCTTCAATGGATCCGCGCAACCGGCCAGACATTGTTTGAGGGCTCAGGAGAATTCCGGCGGGCAAACCGTTTTATCGGGGTAGTGATGGACATTACCGAGCGAAAGAAAGCCGAGGAGGCTCTGCGTGAAAGCGAGGAACAGGAAAGGGAACGCGCCGCAGAACTCTACAGGCTTCTGAACGTCGCCCCGCTTCCGATCTGGATCGCCCATGATCCCGAGTGTCACGTCGTTACGGGCAACCTTGCGGCCGCGCAATTCCTCGGTGTAACACCGGATTTCAACGTATCACAGACGCCGCAACCGGGAGAGGCGGCGCCGATCATTCGGCATTACAGAAGCGGCAGGGAGCTGGGACCGGATGAACTACCCCTGCAATCTGCAATGGCGCACGGCAGGGAGGTAAGCGGCATTGAGCTGGACCTGGTCCTGCCGGATGGCAGGACCAGGCATATGGTAGGTGGCGCAGCGCCGCTGTTCGACAATGAAGGGAACATCCGTGGCGGCATCGCAGCCTATAGCGACATCTCAGAGCTCAAGTCGGCCCAGGATGAGATCAACGCGCTCAACGAAGAGCTTCAGCATAAGGTTACGGAGCTTGAGGCGGTCAACGATGACCTCGAATCTTTCATCTATTCCGTATCGCACGACCTTCGCGCACCGCTCAGGTCCATGTCGGGTTTTGCAAAAATCGTTGAGGATGAATACGCCTCCAGGCTCGACGCACAGGGCAAGGACTTCCTCGGCCGTATCCGTCTCGGCGCGGGGAAGATGAGCCAGCTCATCGACGGTCTTCTCCACCTCTCAAGGATATCCCGCCAGATAATTGAACGGGGGCAGGTGGACCTGAGCAGGGTTTCGGCATCGGTCATCTCGGACCTGCGACAGGCCTGGCCCGACAGAATCGTCGCTGTCGAGATACAGGAGGGAGTTACAGGCTATGCCGACCCGAGACTTATCGAAATCGCATTGTCTAACCTTCTTGGCAACGCATGGAAATTCACTTCAAGGACCGACAGCGCACGCATCAGCTTCGGCGCTGCTGAAAAAGACGGAACGACCGTCTATTATGTCATGGACAACGGTGCGGGGTTCGACCCGGAATATGCGGAAAAGATGTTCAGGCCCTTCCACCGGCTCCATTCCGAGGCGGAGTTCGAGGGCACCGGAATAGGACTCGCCATCGTCCAGCGCGTCATCCACCGGCACGGTGGGGAAATATGGGCAGAGAGCCGCATGGGGAAAGGCGCGACGGTCTATTTCACGCTAGGCTGATCATATCGACCCATGTCTTCCGGAGAAACCAAACTGGCTGCACCTTCATATCTCCATCGGAGTTTCAGACATTTCAGGAGCATTTTAATTTGCCTGTTCGTATTTCCTTTATTCTGCAGCTGCGCGACCCCTATTCCTCAGTCCCGCATCGACATCTCCTTAACCAAGGAAATACCGACCGATGAAGCAATGGTTTTTGGGCAGATAAGGGTCATAAAGGATGGGAAGATACTTAGTTGGACGCCGGAACCAAAAGTGATTTCCATAGGCATTTACCGATTCTGGCCCGTTTTTTTAACTGTCTTCATGAAAGAGGAAACAACGAAGAAGGAATTCGTCTACAGGCTGGTCGGCGACGGCTCGTTCTATTGGCGCCTGCCGGCCGGGACATACTCAATTACGGGGTATCACTATAACCTGGGGTCTGCCAACGTGGAATCGCACTTTCCACCCCGGCTCACACCCAGGTTTGTGATTTCAAAAGGCGATTCGACTGACTACGTCGGGACATTGTCGTTAGACGTGCACCCTATAGGGAGCGATGTCATGCGAATCGACGACGAATACGACCGGGCAGTACATGATCTGAAGGTTGAATTTCCCGCAATGATTTCAAAAATGAAAAAGGGACTTATGGCGTTTCACTGAGAGAATCTTTCCGGTCAAATCAGCCCAGCCTGTTATCGACGATCTTGTGAACCTGCCAGGAAGGGATGGTTGCTGAAGCAGGAGAGACGGTCTTTCAGGCCGCAAGTTCGTGTGCCAGACCGTGATATTTTTCATGAACTCCTTCTCCCACCTCTTCCTTCTCCACCTTATCGAAGGCCTCGGCAAGCCTTCTCTGATCATCGTCAGAAAACATGCGGTCTGCCATGGGGTAAAGAACGTTATCTTCCTTATCTATATGTGCTCTGAGACGGCCGGCATATGCCGCCAAATTTTCCCTTACCGAAGCCACCGCAGACTCCTCCCCGGCTACCGCCTTTGGCAGCGCCTCGGCCATGGCGGCAACATTATTCCTGTTCTCCTCGTGTTCCCTGAGCATGACGAATATCGGCCCGCTGTCGGCAGGCATCCCCTTTTCCTGCATTCTTACAAAGAGGATATGTTCTTCTTTTGCATGGTGGCAGCGGTCGGCGAAATTGCGCAGAAAATCAATAATCTTGTTCACCTTTTCGCCGTCAACTTTGCCGGTCCTGCCGATTTTCTCCACTTCGCGCTCCGCGGCACTGAGGACGAGCAGAATTGTCTGATGTTCCTGCTTCAGTAGTTGGGTGGGCATCATATAATCATCCTCCATTTTTCGATAGGGATTATTCCAGTCCTGGCTGCATTCTGAATGCTGTCTTCCGCTTCGTAAAACTTGCTATTTCCGCCTTTGCCGGCTGTCATGGGTGCCTCCCGGATTGCTTAATCAGAGTCTATCAATAACGCAGAGGGATGACAAGGCATTACGTCCGCCGACCCTCTATTGTACGTCGGACCATTTTGTGATAAATATTAATTAAGAGTAAGGAGGTGAAGAAAGAGATGATTTTTTCCTGGATTTGGGTCAGAAGTCCTTAATATTTTGCAAAAGATAGGAGGAGGGGGGAAATGGGTAAATTTAAAAAATTGCCGATGGCATGGTCCCTTTTAATAGTAGTTCTCGCAATAAGTGTATTCGCAGTGCCAGCCATAACTCAGCAGAAATCCCAGTCATTACAGGCCGTGATGAAAGAAAGGGGACTTACCGAAAGGGATATCCTCGCTGCTGCAAAGACATACACCCCAACCGGAAAGTATGACCCTTACATCGCGATCTCATCGGGCGGGCAAAGCGGACAGGTGATCGTCTATGGGGTTCCCTCGATGCGTATCCTGAAAATCATCGGCGTGTTCACTCCGGAACCATGGCAGGGCTTCGGCTTTGACAGCGAGAGCAAGGAAATTCTTGCGGGCGGAAAGGTCAATGGGAAGGACGTAAATTGGGGCGACACCCACCATCCCGCTTTTTCAGAGACAAACGGAGATTACGATGGGGCGTTTGTTTTTATCAACGACAAGGCCCATGCGAGAGTCGCCGTCATAGACCTGAAGGATTTTACTACAAAGCAGATATTAAAGAACCCCATCATGAAGTCAGACCACGGCGGGGCCTTCGTGTCTCCGAATACGGAATATGTGATGGAAACTTCACAGTATGCAGCGCCGCTGGATAACAAATACTATCCGATCTCAAAGTACAAGGAGAAATACAGGGGTGCGATGACATTCTGGAAGTTCGACCGGGAAAAAGGAAGGATCGACGCAAAGAAGTCTTTCTCGATAGAACTGCCGCCGTATATGCAGGATCTTTGTGATGTTGGGAAGCTGGTATCCGATGGATGGGTTTTCACAAACTCCTTTAACACGGAGATGTACACTGGCGGGATAGAGGTCGGGAACCCTCCGAACGAGGCCGGAATGTCTACAAATGATACGGACTTTCTCCACGTCATAAACTGGAGAGGCGTGGAAAAAGAGATATCCGCCGGCAATTACAAGGTTATCAACGGACACAGGGTGGTTATGATGGATGATCTTGTAAAGAAAGGGCTCCTCTATCTTATCCCTGAGCCTAAGAGCCCCCACGGAATAGATGTAGACCCAACAGGTCAGTACCTGGTGGTCAGCGGTAAGCTCGATCCGCATGTGTCTGTCTTTGATTTTACAAAGATAAAAGCGCTGATCGACAGAAAGGACTTTGCAGGCAAAGACCCTTTCGGCATCCCGATACTCGATATGAAGAAAGCCCTTTATGGGCAGCTTCAGCTCGGGCTCGGTCCGCTTCATACCCAGTTTGATTCGGCACCCGGCATCGCGTATACGTCACTTTATGTGGATTCCGCTGTCGTGAAGTGGGATTACAGGAAGTTGAAGGTTTTGGACAAATTGCAGGTCCATTACAACATAGGCCACCTGGTCGCGCCTCATGGCGATACGGTGAAGCCGCGGGGCCATTATCTGATAGCCCTGAACAAGCTATCCGTCGACCGTTTCAACCCAATCGGCCCGTTGCATCCGCAAAACCATCAGCTCATCGACATAAGCGGCGACAAGATGGATATGATCTATGACCTTCCAATCGGCCTGGGCGAGCCCCACAACGTTGTCATGATCGACGCCAAACTTCTAAAGCCCCTTGTTCGATACAAGCTTGGCACTGACTACAGGACGGGTGAGAAGTCGCCCTATGCCACGCTGCCCGGGAAGGAAAAAACCGTTCGGAAGGGGAACACCGTCGAGGTGTTCGCAACATCGATAAGGAGCCATATCAATCCGGAGCGCATCGAAGTCAAGAAAGGCAACAGGGTGATAATCCATATGACGAGTCTGGAAAGGGCGGAGGATGAGACCCATGGGTTCGGCGTATACGGATATCCCGCACATATGAGCCTCGAGCCGGGCAAGACATCGACTGTTGATTTTGTTGCGGACAAAGAGGGCGTATTCCCCTATTATTGCACTGAGTTCTGCTCAGCGCTTCACCTTGAAATGATGGGCTATCTGCTCGTCAAACCGTAAGGAGGGGAGAACAATGATGAGAAGAGTGCTCCTGTTTACAATCGTATTCGTCTCGCTGGTATTTTCCGGATATGCCTTTGCGCAGGAAGCAGAAGGCGATTACAAGGCCGCCTATGAAAAACAGATGAAGGAAAATGCCGCTACGATGGATCAGATCAATGATGTCGTCAAGTGGTTAAAGGAACATAACTATGAGAAGTATCCCAATGCCAAGGACGCTGTTGATGATGCGCTTGATTCACTGAACAATGCGGAAGGAGCGAAAAAGAAGGCAGAAGAGCTTGCGGCCGCTGGCAATATGAAGCAGGCAGCGGGGTGGGCGACCCAGTACTGGCAATACCTGGTCAAAGTAGCAACGGAAGGCCTTCGCGCCAAGAAGATGGTTGAAGACGCTGAAGCCGAAGCGCCGGCAAAATAAACCGAACACGGGAACAGGCTCAGGCCTGTTCCCGCTAAACAGTGGGGTGAACCGATGAAGAGAATTATGGTCTTTTTACTGATCACAGGCATGCTTTTTTCTTCCACTTTATTGTGGGCGTCCTCCGACGTGGAAAAAGGCAAGGACGCATTTGAGCAGAATGGCTGTACTGGGTGCCATAAGATCGGGACAAACTGGAACGGGCCCGACCTGAGCAGCATAACCACATACAGAAGCAAGGAGTGGTTGATCGATTTCATGCTGAACACCAAAAAGCACTATGAGGATCCTGAAGTGAAAGCCATGATCCAAAAGTTCAACCTTTACATGCCCGATCAGGGGGTTGATCCGAAGGATGCGGAACTGATTTATGATTATCTCAAATCCCTCGCTGACGCCGGCAAGAAAGAGAAACATTAGTTTTCTTGCGGGAAAGAACGACAGGGAATAGACATGGTGCAGGCCAATGTTTTTTAAAGGCACTCAGGCACTATTCTCATTGGGTCTTTGGTGTCTTTTTTTCGCCTCGGCCCTCGCCTTTCCCCGAAGCTCAGGACATATTGGGAACCTGCAGGAGATCATCGATCAAGCCAAAGACAATGCGGAAATATCGCTCGCTCCCGGCCTCTATACGGGACCGGTCATCATTAATAAGTCCGTAACAATCGACGGCTTAGGCCGAGCGACGGTGGACGGTCAGAATAAGGGAACGGTCATCCTTGTGAAGGCGAAAGGAGTAAAGATCAGGAATATCAGGGTTATTAACAGCGGCGAGAGGTATGACCTGCTCGATGCGGCAATTGCGCTTATTGATTCGTCCGACACCGAAATCGTCAATAACAAGATTGAAGACTGTTTATTCGGTATAAGCCTGAAGAATTCGCACAACAACCTGATAGAGGGCAATAAGATATCTTCCAAACCTTTTGACATGGGCCTGAGGGGGGACGGCGTTTACTTATGGTGGAGCGACAACAACCGCTTCATACGCAATGAGATCACGAATTCCAGGGATTTTGTCGTTTGGTATTCCATGGGGAACCTGATAGAGAACAACAGGGAAAAGAACTGTCGCTACAGTCTTCACTTCATGTTTTCGGATATGAATTACGTAAGGAATAACTATTTTGAAAACAATTCAGTCGGCGTTTACAACATGTATTCCACGGGCGTTATGATCGAAAACAACACCATAATAAAATCTCTCGGCGCTACCGGTATGGGTATTGGCCTTAAGGAGGCATCGGATAGTCTCATTAAGGACAATAAAATCATCGACTGTTCGCGCGGAATAGGTGTGGATGAATCACCATTCGAACCGGACAGCAAGAATTATTTCATCGGCAACGAGATCGTTTTCAATAACGAGGGAGTTTCGTTCGTAACCGATGGGACGCGCGTCAACAACATATTTGATGGAAACATCTTTAAGTCGAACATCCGGGATGTGACGGTATCCGGCACGAGGGGAGTAGCCAAGGGTTTCTGGACAAGGAACTATTGGGACAATTACGAGGGTTTTGACCGCGACGGCGACGGCTTCGGGGATACACCATACAAGTACTACATCTATGCGGACCAACTCTGGTTGAATAATCCCGCGTTACAATTTTTCAGGGGCTCGGTAGTGATGACCTTCCTGGATTTTCTCGAAAGACTCGCGCCTTTTTCTCAGCCGGACGTCGCACTCATTGACGATAAGCCCCTTTTCAAGCCTGTGAAAGTGAGATGGGCGCAAGAACAGGCTGTCAAAAGAGAACTGCAGGAGAGAATCGCGCATAGCAAGTTGATGGAGGAAAGAAGAGGGATAAAAGGTTCCGTTCCGCCCCCTGCATTTCAGGCACAGGAGAGTATGTCTCCAATGTGAAAAGGAGTCAAAGCCATGAAAAGGAAGATGCTGGTGTTACTGTTATTGATCAGTTTCTGTTACCTGACAGTCGCGGAGGGATTTGTAGAACGACGATTTCCCTACAAGCCGGAGGATGTGCTCAGGGCCTCCAGGTTTGTGAGAAAGAACGGTTACTGGGAAGGTTACGGGAGAGACAATAAGCTCGCTGGGTATGTCATTTTATCCACGGACTGGACGAGGCACCTGGTGGGATATTCAAGTAAGCCTCTGGAAACGCTCATCGGCATGGATCCAAATGGCGTAATAACAGGGGTCAAGATCGTTGCCTATTCGGAGCCGATATTCATGATAGGGATAAAGGACTCGGACTACAATAAATTTTTAGCGCAGTATGTGAACAAGAACATCAAGGATAATCTGACGGTTGGAAGGGAAATCACTATGGACGCAATCACGGGGGCCACTGTCAGTGCAGTCGTACAAAACGCAACAATACTCGGAAGCGCACGAGGGGTCGCCGCCGCCGTAACGGGGGCTGCAGCGGCTCCCGGGAAGGCCGAAAGGAGGGCTGTCGCGAAAAAAGCCCAGATCAGCGGCAAGTTTTCACCAATGTCATGGAATGAGCTTGTCAGCTCAGGAGCGGTCAAGAACATTGTTGTTACATCCCGGGAACTCGGCATGAAGGGGGCTGAAGATAACTTTCTTGATCTCGATATCGGCATAGCAACCCCGCCTTCCATAGGACGAAATATCCTTGGGGACAGGTCCTATGCTGACATCATGAAAAAAGTGAAGGAGGGACAATCAGCTATTTTTGTCTTCGCAAAAACCGGTTCTTTCAAGGGAACGGGGTTTGCGTACGGAGGGATATTCAGCACTTTCAATATCGAACAGGGCGGCAAGATATTTATTTTCACAACGGAAGAATACGAAAATTTCCCGGATATCGAAGCCAAGGGCGCTCCTCACATCAGGGAAGGCGGGGTTTTTTTCATCAAGGGTAAGGATTACTTCGACCAGACTGCCCCTTTCAGGTTTAACCTTACGCTTCCGTACTATATCGCGGGGAAAAAGGCATACAAGACCTTTACGGTGGAATATATACTTCCCGGAAAGTTCTTGAAGTGACATTGAAGAGAAAGGACTTCAGATGAACGGTTTTGAGGCCGAAGAGCTCTGGGAACAGGTATGGTCTCAGAAGGCAGGGCATATAGCCTTTTTTTCCGCCTTTCTCCTTCTCATAATCCTCGTTATGGTCTTCAGAGACAGGATATCAAGGCACAAGACCTTCCTCAGTGTAATCCGGTACGGCATTCTTGCCGTCTCTTTTTTATATGGAGGACTCGTTCTCAAGGCCCAGCCAACGACTGCCAATATCGTTATATTCTTCAATGCCCTGAAGGAGAAGCAATTACCGCTGCAGCTCTTCGTCCTTGAGCCTTTTATCTTCTTGTCCTTCCTATTTATCCTGGTCACCGTCGTGTTTTGGGGAAGAGGGGTTTTTTGCGGATGGCTCTGCCCTTACGGCGCAATGCTTGAACTGCTTAACAGACTTCGGGAGGCACTGTTGCCCGCTTTCAAACCGAAAGTGCCGGAAAAGATTCACTGGAAACTGATTTATCTGAAATATGCGATATTTCTCTTAATATTCGCGGTTTCTTTCTATGATTTTGTGCTATCCGAATATCTCGTCGAGATTGAGCCATTCAGAACTTTCATCTTGAAGCTTAAAAGGGAATGGTATTTTGTTCTCTACTTCGGAATACTCACGGCGGGGTCCATTACGGTATACCGATTATTCTGTCGCTACCTCTGCCCTCTGGGCGGAGCGCTTGCCCTTCCCTCACTGATAAGAAAATTACCGCTTATAAGAATGAAGAGGTATTATTTCTGCTCAACGTGCAAGATCTGCGCAAGGTCGTGCAGGCCCGACGCGATAGGGGCAAATGGTGTGATTAATAGCGGTGAATGTCTGAATTGCCTGGATTGCCAAGTCAATTTCTGGGATGAAGATCTGTGCCCTGTCTTACTAAAGAGGAAGAAAGAAGCGAAGAAGGCAGTCTAGAAAAGGGGGAATTTTGATAACCGCTAAGGGGCTCAGCAAGGTTTTCAGGAAACAACAGGCACTGGCCGGAATAGACCTCGAAATATCGCAAGGAGAGCGAGTTGTATTTGTGGGGCGCAACGGTTCCGGGAAAACAACGTTCATCAGGTGTCTTCTCGGCCTTTACAATTACGGTGGCATCCTGAGAGTCGACGGGGCGGACCCCCGAAGGAACAGGATTGATGTACTGAAGCGGATAGGGTACGTTCCTCAGTCTTCCCCACCGATAAATATGAAAGTAACAGACCTCATACAATATAGCGCCGATATTTCCGGCAAGCCGACGGGACCCATAATCGAAGCGGCAAAGACGCTCAATCTCGACGGGGAAGACCTGACCAAGAATTTCCTGAAACTCTCGGGCGGAATGAAGCAGAAGCTTCTCATCGCGATAGCCTTTGGAAGGGGAAGCGATATAATCATAATGGACGAGCCCACCTCTAATCTCGACCCCGACAGCCGAAAGATCTTCTACGACCTCCTCTTGAGCTCTCGGGACGATACCACGGTCATCGCAACGAGCCACAGGGCCGACGAGCTGACCTTTTTCATGAAAAGGGTCGTCGAGATGGATTACGGGATGATCCTTCGGGACACTCTCTTCGAGGGGACACGGGGCGATAATGCGTAACTTCGGACTTATAGCGAAGATGGAGATAAGGGATTCCCTTACTTCGAGGTGGTTTTATTTGTACGCGCTCGTTTTCGCTGGCGCGGTCGTCGCGCTCTTTCTGACCGGAATAACAGAGTCGCAGGTCATGGGTTTTGTCGGGATAAGCAGGCTTCTTCTGACGTACTTTCAACTCTGCATCGTCATTCTTCCGATATTCGTTCTCATCACAACAGTGCGATCGCTCGTGGGAAACAGGGAATCCAATGTGCTGGAGTATTTTCTCACCATGCCCGTTTCATTCAGGGATTTCTTCTGGGGAAGGCTGGGCGGAAGGTTTATTGTGGTTCTTGTGCCCGTTTTGGGTGCAATGATGCTCTCCGTTGTGTGGGCGAAGATAACAGACCTGAACGTCGACCTGAAGAGCTTTACTATATACTGCCTGCTTGTGATTTCCATGGCCTGGTGTTTCCTCGGCATCGGGATGCTGATATCCTCCCTGGTGAGTCGGCAGGAGACAGGGTTCGGCATAGCATTTCTCGTCTGGCTCTTTCTTGTCCTCTTTTTGGATATTGTCCTCATCGGCGTATTTCTGCGGTATCAGACAAATCCTGAACTGCTCACAGGCATTGCGCTCCTCAATCCGCTTCAAGACTTCAGAGTGGCGTCCATGGCCCTCTTCGACCCCGAACTCACCATGCTCGGCCCTACCTCATGGTTCATACTGAATCTCTTCGGGAGGACCGGCTTCATCATCTTCAGCGCCCTCTATCCCCTTGCAGCGGGATCTCTCACCGCAATATGCGGCTTCATCATTTTCAGAAGGAGAGACGTCCTGTGAAGAAAAAAATGTATGTCAGTGGCAGCAGGCGCTGCAGCGCCAGACCGGCTACGTCGCGAATCTGCCTAATTCTTTTCATTTTTCTCGCCCTCAGTTGCATCGGATGCAGGGAAAAACAGGTTCAACTCAAGGTTGGGGACGTCGCCCCCAGATTCTCTCTGTCGGGCCTCGATGGCCGAAAAACCACTGTTCCGGACGACTTCCGGGGTAAGGTAGTAGTAATCCGTTTTTGGGCGGACTGGTGCAGCGCATGCGCAAGGGAGATGCCCGCCGTAGATTACGTTTATCACAAATACAGAGAAAGGGGTCTTGTTGTCCTTGCTGTGAACGTGGGTCAGCCGAGGGACGTAGCTCAGGCTTTTGTTACAAATCTCAAAATCTCCTATCCGGTTCTTCTTGATACTTATTCTCTTACTGCAAAAAAGTACGGAGTGCCCCGCGTTCCATTTACATTCGTTCTTGACAGAAGCGGTGTAATCAGGAGCAAGATTTTGGGTGAAACGGAGCGAAAGACATTTGAAGGAATAATTGTGAATCTTCTCTGATAATAGGACAGTGACTTTCGCACGTCATGTCCGCCCCTGTCTCGTCATTTGCCAGCAGGGCAACAACCTCATCGGATTGGTATGCCCACTGAGTATCAGTCAAAGCAACTCCGGAACAGAGCCTGTTTTAAAAGTCGGGAGTGCCTCAGTCCAGGCGAAGAACTATCCCGTGATTATTTCGTTGGGCAGCTCGTTCGTGTCGTCAGGGGTTGAAGGAAAATATTTGGCAAGAAGGTCCCCTGCCTCACGCATCGCTTCGCAGAGAGCATCGCAGGCCCTTCCCTCCCTTATCCCGGTCGAAACCATCTTCGCAAATCTGTCGAGCGTCTCCTGCTTGATCTTCGAGTGTATGCCGCTGTCTGCAAGGACCCATACCCTTCGTTCGAGAAGGGAAAGGAAAAAGAGCACGCCCGTGTTTTCCCTTGTCCTGTGGAGACCTCTCTCATAAAAGGCGCGCATGGCGCGAAGACGGACCGCGTGTTCCATCCTCCTTCTCCCCACGAGCGCGGTCTTCAGAAAAAGCACCCGCGCAAACAACATCCGTGCAGGGAAAAAGAGAAGGAACCCGATCGGGATAAAAGACCATACCGAGGCATGGAAATATGCGACCGTTGGGATGAGTGCCGCAACGCCGGCCAGGACAGCGCCGCCTGTGACCTCCGCCTCCTTGTAATGGTCGCTGCTGTCAACGACCATGACGGCGACCTCCCCGATCGTGCGGGATTCGACATCAGCGGTCGTCTCTTTGATGCGCTCCCGCTCTTCCTTACTGAAAAATGTGTGCGCCCTTGAATGGGATTTCATCACCAGCCTCCTGATGCCCCGCCGCCGCCGAAGTCTCCGCCGCCACCTCCGCCGAAACCACCGCCTATGTCGCCGCCACCTCCGAATCCCCCTCCATAGAACCCGCCGCCGCCGTAAAAACCTCCGCCGGACCACGGGCCTCTGCCGCCTGAGGAGAAGAGGAAGGGCAGTACGAGTCCAACAATAACGCCGACGACCGCAAGCCCTAGGAGGAGGACAAGCCCTGTAGCCGAAAAAGCGAGGACGGCAAAGACCGGCAGGCCGACCGCTCCGGCTACAACACCGAGTACCCGCGAGATGCTCCCCAAAATTAGGATGATAAATGCCCCGAAGATAACGAGCGTGAAATACCGCGAAGGGTCCTGAGTGCGGGCAACGTGGTCCCCCTCCGCCTTGAACTCCCCGCGCGTTACGTCTATCACAGCAGAAACGCCGGCGATGAAACCGCCGTCGAAGTCGCCCCTCTTGAACCTTGGGTTTACCACAAGGTCCACAATCCTGCCTGCCATAAGGTCGGTGAGTTTCCCTTCCAGTCCCCTCCCCACCTCGATCCGTGTCTTTCTGTCGCCTTTGGAGACGATAAAGATGACGCCGTTGTCTTTCCCTTTCTGGCCGATCTTCCATGCTTCGGCCACCCTTATTCCAAAGTCCTCTATCGTATCCCCTTCGAGGGAAGGTACTGTCAGGATGACGATCTGGGTCGAATCGGTCCTTTCAAATCCTGCAAGCTCTTTTTCGAGTTCCGCCCTGACCTCCGGAGAGATCATGCCGGCATAGTCGTTCACATAACCTTCGAGTTTTGGCACATCGAGCGCATAGGACAAAATCGGAACGAGCAGGAAAAAGATGACAAGACCGATTCTCACCGCGGAGAACGCGGAGGGAGTACGGGCAGAAATTCTCCTATCTGAACTCACAGATCATTCTCCATGATCGAAGTCTTTCCTCTGCGGTGCGGACTCTCTTTCCTCAGAACTTCACCTTCGGCGCCTTTTCAGCACCCTCCTCGGCCTTGAAGGGCTCTCTCAACTTGAGGTGCAGAAGAAGGTTGTTCGTCAGGTTGTTCGGAAAGATCCTTATCGACGTATTGTACGTCTCCACAGCCTGATTGTATCTGGTGCGCGCCACGTTGATCCTGTTTTCCGTTCCTTCGAGCTGGTTTTGCAGGTCCATGAAATTCTGGTTGGCCTTGAGGTCCGGGTACCTCTCGACAACAACCATCAGCCGTGAGAGGGCGCTCGTCATCGCTCCCTGGGCAGCCTGAAACTGTTCGAATGACTTCGGATCGTCGATCAGGTTTTTCGACATCTGGATCGAACCCACCTTTGCCCTGGCCTCGGTAACAGCGGTAAGTGTCTCACGTTCGTGCTTCGCATAACCCTTCACCACCTCGACCAGGTTAGGGACGAGGTCGTTCCTCCTCTGATAGGAAGCCTCAACGTTGCCCCACGCAGCCTTCACCGCTTCGTCATTGGCCTGCATCGTGTTGTAGCCGCAGCCGGATACGCCGAAAAGGATAACGGCAAGCAGGACATACAGTAAACGTCTCTTCATTCGTTTCCTCCGTGATTTATTGGAATGCCTCATACCTTGCACATTTCCCGATCTCTATTGTTATCAGGTTGTACAGTCATATAATGCAATTTTCCGGACCTGAAATCAATAGAGGGCTAGGGATTTCGCAGGCACTTTATATCTGGGCAAGGTCAGCACCATATTGTAGCCTTGCGTTATGCTCTCATTGAAAAGATTGATGCGCCTATGCTGAAAGACGCGATAGAATCGGGAGGACTTCAGACGTTACTGCTTTTTTTAGCACAAAAAAAGGGCTCGTGAGGAGCCCTTTTTTTGTGCTAAATCGTATTACTTGCCAGCAGGCGCTGCAGGTGCCGGAGCCGGGGCCGGAGCCGGGGCCTGTTCACCTGAAGGCTGACCAGCCGGGGCCGGAGCCGGGGCAGGTGCCGGAGCCGGAGCAGTTGCCGGAGCCTGTTCAGGTGCCGGAGCCTCCTCCTTCTTCTGGCAGCCGATCGTCAGTGCCAAAGCGAGAACCATTATCACGGAAAGGATCAAAGCCAAAAACTTCTTCATTCTATACACCTCCTTTCACAATAAAATTAGACGAATCAAGTCGTTGTCGGCCTTTCTGATTAAAGATAATAACTTTTTATCTGCTTTCTGTCAACCCAAAAATGGCCGGCCCGTTTCATTTTAATCCTTAAATAGAAGCATTAATCGTGCCAGGCTTTTCTGTTGATTTCCCGAACCTGAGTCTTTTCGCCAATTCCCTTTTGAGAAATTCCTTTCCTATAAAGGGAACAGAAAAGGTTTCCCATTTCCTTGTCAAGCTTCGATGTTCCCGGTATAATCTAGCAGTGAAAAAAATCCTCACCATAGCCGGATTCGACCCTTCCGGAGGAGCAGGCATTCAGGCAGATCTCAAGGTCTTCCGCGCATTCGGCGAATACGGCCTTTCAGTCGCCGCGGCACTGACGGCTCAAAACACAAGAGGGGTCAGGGCGGTGGTCGCGGTAGATGCAACTTTCGTCAGAAAGCAGCTCCTCGCAGTCCTTTCAGACTTCATCCCGGATGCCACAAAAATCGGGATGCTCTATTCCCGTGCAAATGCTGAGGCAGTCTCCGCCGTTGTCAGCGCATATTCACTGCGCAATGTTGTCCTCGATCCTGTAATACGTTCGTCTTCCGGAAGACGTCTTTCAGAAAAAGATGCCGTTGACGCCATAAGGGAAAAACTGCTCCCCCTGTGTTCCGTGATAACGCCGAACATTGCCGAGGCATCCCAACTTACAGGCATTATTATAAGGGACCGGAAGGGAATGGAGGACGCGGCAACACGACTAAGGGAGTATGGCTGCGATGTCGTGATTGTGACCGGAGGCCATCTTGAAAAGACTGCAGTGGATGTCCTTTATAACGGCTCGTTTCACTACCTGAGGAGCAGAAAACTCGCTGGAGAGTTCCACGGCACCGGTTGCGCCTTTTCCGCTGCAGTCGCCGCGGCCCTCGGCAAAGGGAAAAGCCCCATCGAGGCAGCAAAGGCCGCCAAACGTTTTATGAACAGGTCCCTGAAGCGCTCATTCTCTTCTGGCGCAGGCGGAATGCAGCTGCTCAATCTCTGACGGTGCAGGGCGGCCCCTGAGGTAAAAAAGTTTCAGGGGCCCGGCTGACTCCGCGCGACAGATCCACGAGGGCTACATGTCTACAAAATAATTGTTCCAGGCAACCTCTATCCCCTCATTCGTCAGTATCGGGGGATGATTGTAATAATGGGCATCGTCGATGATATGGTCGATGATGTCCCTTGGGTGACAGGCGTTCAGTTTCACACCAAGCCTGCGGTAATAGTGCTCCATAAGATGACTGAATACCGGTTTCCGGTATTCAATCCCGTTGGCCTCACACACCATCCTGAATATGGCCTCAAACGCCTGTTCCGAGGGATGGTCGATCTTGATCTTGTAGCGTATCCTCCTGAGGAAGGCCTCATCAACGAGCCTGCGCGGCTCGATATTCGTCGAAAAAATAACGAGCTGGTCAAAGGGGATGTCGAACTTCATGCCTGTGTTCAGGGTCATGAAGTCGGTCCTCCTTTCGAGCGGCACGATCCACCTGTTGAGCAGACTATGGGGGTCTATCTGCTGTCTGCCGAAGTCGTCGAGGATAAAAAGGCCATTATTGGCCTTCATCTGCAGCGGCGCCTCGTAGAATTTCGAGATGGCATTGAAATCAAGATCGAGCATCCTGAGCGTCAGTTCTCCGCCGGTCATTATCACCGGGCGTTTCACAAGAATCCAGCGCTGGTCCATAGAATCCACGGGTTCTTCATTCTTAAGCGCGACGTGGGTTACGCTGTCGAAGATCCGGATAATCTGCCCGCCGACAATCAGCGCATAAGGGATATGAACGGCCCCCGGGAGCACCCGCCCGATCGCCTCGGCGATTGTCGTCTTGCCGTTTCCTGGAGGACCATAGATGAACATCGCCTTTCCCGAGCTTACTGCCGGGCCTAAACGTCTCATGACATCTTCAGTGATTACGAGGCTCGAAAACGCCTCTTTCACGCTTTCTTCGTTCACAACGATATGCTTGATCGTCTGGCTCTCAACGAGACTCCTGTATTGGTTCAGTGTTACGGGCGCGGGACCGACGTACGCGCATATGTCGAGCAGTTCAAGCGCCCTTTTCTTCCCCTGGCTCGTTATCTGGAACTGATAACTTGCCTTGGCAAAATGGGTCGCCCCTTTTACCTCTATCATTTTTTCGCGTCTGAGCTCCTCGACCGCAGCATCCATGATCGCCACAGGGAGCTTCACGGCCGACGATATGATACCAAGTGTGAACTCGCCCATGAAGAGGACATGCTTCAGCATCAGGTCGGAGATGAAGGATAGTTCAAGGCCCGTATCCTCGACCGTCTTGGGGCAGATCGGAAACGTGCGGAAAAATTCGCCCAGTTGCTCGGCGGTCACAAAGCCGAGTTCGACAAGATTACGGCCGACCCTGCCGCCGCTCAGCCTCTGACGCTGCAGCGCCTGCTCGAGCTGCTCTTTGGTAATGACCTTTTCTTCCATCAGCTTTTCGCCTATTTGCTTAGTCATCAGTACACCTCTCCTACTCGTCTTTGCGCTCTCTCCACACCAGCCCCGTATCGGAATTGAACTTCATGATGGAATCCGAATCTTCCGTGCTGCCTGAAAACCGGTCTTCGTCATCCCAGAAGATCGCATCGGGAACCAGAAATTTGAACTTCATCCCGGTGCCCGGAGGCAGTTGAACAGCCTTGTACTCTTTCTTTCGCGCCCTTGTCGTCCTCTCAAGGAGCAGGAAGGAAACATCCGCAACGCATGTCTTTCTCCCGCCGTTCCCTATAACAAAAGTATAGATACCTTTGCCCGCCTTTACAACCGAAAATATTATTCCAAGTTGCGCCTTTGCCGGAGACCTTTCTTCTTCGGTATTGACCGGCCTGTCCACGCTCCCCGAGCCGCTCCCTGCAGCAGTCGGGTAGTTTTTCATGGAAAGGCGTGTGAACACGGATGTCCTGTCATCTCCCGTGACCGCAACCTCAATTCTGATGTCCTTCGGAAGAAGTGCTGCGGCCCCGGCAATGCCGATGGGAGCGGGTTTTGCTTCACCGCCTGTCTGCTGTTTTTTTGTATTCTCACCGCCGGCCGTCTCTTTCTGTTGCTGCCGCGCGGATGCGGTCTGCTGCCCGGGTGCCTGGGGGCCCGGACCGGCAACTGGCAAATGGGCATTGTCTTCATGAGCGGCCG
>JAWOKY010000025.1:0-69215 GCA_033853975.1 Thermodesulfovibrionales bacterium | reverse complement strand
CAAAAGCCGTGCTCACGGCAAACTAAAGGGAGGAAGTATAGATGAGCCACGATTTCACAAGATTATTCGAACTCGTAGTATCGGCATCTCTGATAAATAACTTTGTGTTTACACGGTTCCTTGGGCTCTGCATTTTCTTCGGCGTCTCGAAGAAGATGGAGACGGCCGTGGGCATGAGCGTCACTTTCATCTCGGTCATGATGATAAGCGCGGCGGTCAGCTGGGTCATATTCAATCTCGTGCTGGTGCCTCTCGAGATCACCTTCCTTCAGATCATCGTCTTTATCGGCGTCATCGCCGGCCTTGTGCAGCTGTCAGATACGATCATGAGGAAGGTATCGCCCGGACTTTATTATAAGCTCGGCATTTACCTTGCCCTTATCTCGACCAACTGCATAATCCTCGCAGTACCGCTGATAAACGCCGAAGAGAAATACACGTTCATTCAGAGTCTCGCCTTCGGCCTCGGCTCCGGCCTGGGTTTTGCTCTTGCGCTTATCATAATGGCGAGCATCCGCGAAAAGATAGAACTTGCCGACGTGCCTGCGCCCTTCAAGGGCCTGCCGATGGCGTTTGTTATAACCGGACTAATCGCCCTTGCATTCACAGGGTTTTCGGGATTGATAACGCTTTAATTGGGAAGACTAAATATAGTATTCTATATATATAATACTTTTTGAGGAGAGCATAAATGTCTAACAGGTCGATCATAAAAGAGAGAAGGGTAGGTCCGATTTTGGTTTTGTTCCTGGTAGTCGCCGCTATTGTGGTCTTCTGCTCTCCACTTTATGCGGGAGTCGGCGGCAGTATCGAGGCCAAGAAAAGTGTCGATCTGGTTCCTCTCGTCAAGTGGACGCTTGTCTTCCTCGCAGGAATGGGAACCATCTTCGGGATGGCGGTCGCCTTTGCGGCCAAGCGGTTTGCGGTTCAGATCGATCCGAGGGTGGAGAAGGTCAAGGACCATCTTGCCCATGCCCATTGTGGCGCCTGCGGGTACGCAGGATGCGAACAGTACGCAGAGGCGGTCGTCAAAAATCCTGATGTTCCGCCGAACCTCTGCATCCCGGCCGGCGCAAAGGGCGCAGAGGCAGTCGCCCTGATTACCGGGAAAAAGGCAGAAATAAAAGAGCCGCAGTTTGCCCGCATCATGTGCCAGGGCGGATGCTCGAAGGCCGTCAAGAGGTTCAAATATGAGGGTGTGCAGGACTGCAGGGCCGCGATTCTCGCAGGCGGCGGTGACAAGGCCTGCAGGTACGGCTGTCTGGGGTATGGCACCTGTTCAAGGGTATGTCCGTTCGGTGCGATCACGATGACCGAAGACAGTCTTCCCTTTGTGGACATGACGAAATGCACCGGCTGCCGTAAGTGCGAACAGGCATGTCCTACAAAGGTGATCGAGGTGCTCCCGGCCTCCAGACAGGTGCTTGTTACATGCCACTCGAAGGACAAGGGCGGCGACACAAGAAAGAACTGCGAGGTAGGCTGTATCGCCTGTGGAATATGCTCGAAGGTATGCCCCTTTGACGCGCCGTCCGTTACAAACAATCTTTCCCGGATAGACATCGACAAGTGCAAGGTCTGCGGCCTCTGTGTGCCGAAATGCCCGACAAAGGCCATAACGGATTTCATCCCGCGCAGGTCTAAGGCGTTCATAACAGACAAGTGCATCGGGTGCCAGATCTGCTCTAAGGTCTGCCCCGTCAATGCGCCCTCAGGAGAGCCGAAGAAGCTCCACGTTATTAATCAGGGCGCATGCATAGGGTGCGGCATCTGCACCGCAAAGTGCCCGGTGCAGGCGATCGACGGAACATTCAACGCGCAGGAGGTCTTTGCGGCTGCTGCCGCAAAGAAGGTGAAGAAGGTCGAGGCCGCCTGACCGGCCCTGGCTGAGGAGATCAGTAGAAAAAAGTATGGGCCCTCAATGAGGGCCCTTTTTTTGTCCTGCCGGCCGGTGTTTGCCAGAAAACAGGGAAAACTTGATTTTCCGGCCTGTTTTAGGGTATTTTCATAAATGGATCTCAGCACCAAAATCGCGATCATAGTCGCTCTTTTCTCACTTACGGTGATGATCAATCTGACCTTCGGTTTTCTCAGGAACAAGACGAGAAAATTTTCGCTTAAGTGGTTTCTGAGCATTCATCTGCCGATCCCCCTCATATTCCTCGCAAGGGTCTCGTCCCACCTCGATTTCCGGTACATACCCGTCTTCGTCGCGGCGGCCCTGACAGGCCAGATAATCGGCGGAAAGATAGAGTTCTGAACCTTGATCGCCGCCATCCTGACAAGACCTGGGACGATTGAACTTCAGGATGTACCGATGCCTGAGCCGGGGGAAGGGGAACTCCTCATCAAGGTAATGGCAGCCCTCACCTGCGGGACCGACCTGAAGGCCTTTGTGCGGGGCCACTCGCTCATCCCAATGCCCGGCCCCTTCGGTCACGAGTTTTCCGGTGTCGTTGTGGAGAAAGGGAAGGGCGCCAACAAGTTCAGGCCCGGCGACCAGGTGATGGCGGTCCACAGTGCACCATGCCATAAATGCTCGTATTGCAAAAGAGGACATTACAATCTCTGCGATAACATCATGACGACGAAGGTGCTCGGTGCCTTTGCAGAGTACATCGTTCTTCCAAAACATGTGGTGCAGCAGAATGTGTTCAGAAAACCCGAGACGCTCCAATTCAGCGAGGCGGCGTTTCTTGAGCCCCTCTCCTGTGTCGTCCATGGGATGGAGCCCCTGGGGCTGGGCAAGAAAAGTACGGTCTTCATAATAGGCGCGGGCCCCATAGGACTTCTTCATCTCATGCTGGCAAAATCAAAGGGCGCGAAGGTGCTTGTCACCGGCCTTGAAGAGGAGAGACTCAGGACGGCAAAAAGGCTCGGCGCCGACTTTGTATTCGAGCCGTCACAGACCATAAAGTCGGTCAAAGATGCCACCGACGGCATCGGCGTTGACGTCGTCTTCGAATGTACCGGCCAGCCGATCATATGGGAGGCCTCTGTCGATTACCTAAGAAAGGGCGGGACCGTCGTCCTCTTCGGAGGCTGCAAGGCGGACACCGCCGTCAGGTTCAAGGCCGAGCGGATCCATTATGACGAGATCACGCTTAAAGGGACGTTCCACTTCACTCCCGATGATGTGAAAAAGGCTTACCTTATCCTGAGGAGCGGGAAGATGGACGTGAAGAAATTGATTTCAGGAACCTACCCCCTCAAGGACGTGCAGGAAGTTTTTTCGATGCTCGTGAAGGGAGACGGCATCAAGTACGCGCTCACGCCTTAGTCTCCAAAATATATTCCTGCAAGCGGCGGCCACTGAAAAGCTTCACTCTTCTGACAGCGCATCCGCAATGCGCGCGAATTCGGCCAGGCTCAACGTCTCCGGTCTTCTGACAGGATCTATCCCCGCACGATACAGAACATTCCGCATGTCCTTCCCAAGGCCTTTTAAAGAGTTTGAAAGAGTCTTTCTCCGCTGGGAGAAGGAGGTCTTGACCACCCTGAAAAAGGCAGCTTCGTCCCTTACTGCGACCGCCGGACTGCCCAGAATCCTGATATGAATTACTGCTGAGTCGACCCGCGGCACAGGCACGAATTCCTCCTTCGGTATGACGAATTTCAGTTCAGTCGACGCGCGATACTGGACCATTATCGAAAGGACCCCGTAATCCTTGCCGCCGGGCGAAGCGACGATCCTCTCGGCGACTTCCTTCTGGATCGTAAGTGTCATCGTCCTCAGCCCGGGCCCGACATCGAGGAGTCTGAAGATCAGAGGTGTCGTGATGTAATAGGGGATGTTCGATACCACCTTGAACGTACCGATGTCTTCGTAGGGGAATTTCAGGGCGTCGCCCCGCACTATCTCGACATTTCTATACCCGATGAGATCGCCCCGCAGTCTTTCGAACAGCGCATCATCGAGCTCTATCGCTATAACCTTTATCACCTTCCCGGCGAGAAGACGGGTAAGACTGCCAGGCCCCGGACCTATCTCGACTACGGTATCGCCCTCACTAAGGTCCGCCGCCTCCACGATACTCCCCAGGACAGAGGGATTGTAGAGAAAATTCTGGCCCAGTCGGCTCCGCGTCATCAGATACTCATTACTGACGCAAGCCGGATCGCCTCGGTCATGCTTGAGGGGTTGGCGATACCCTGCCAGGCAATGTCATATGCCGTGCCGTGGTCAGGGGACGTCCTTATGATCGGAAGACCGACGGTGATGTTTACGCCCTTTTCAAAGGCTATCATCTTAAGCGGGATGAGTCCCTGATCATGGTACATGCAGACTACCATATCGAAGTTGCCGGTATAGGCCCGGTGAAAAATCGTATCCGGAGGGAAAGGACCCGAAACGGGAATTCCTTCCCTCTGCGCCTCCTCCACTGCAGGAATTATCTCTCGCACCTCTTCGTCTCCAAAAATCCCCGCCTCCCCGGCATGCGGGTTGAGGCCCGCCACACCAATCCTTGGCTTTTCAATGCCGAACATGCGGCATGCCTTCGACGCAAGACGGATCGAGCGGAGAACATTCTGCCTTGTTATCAGCGTCGGGACGCTCTTAAGAGAGGTGTGGATCGTCACGAGGATCACCCTCAGCGGCCCACCGGCAAGGACCATGGCATAATCGTCTGTCCCCGTCAGTTCAGCGAGCATTTCGGTATGCCCGGGCCATTTCATGCCTGCCATCTTAAGGGCCTCCTTGGATATTGGCGCTGTCACGATCCCGTCGACTTTCCCGGCCATCGCAATCTTTACCGCCTCTGCGATATAGGCGGCACATGCCTTTCCGCCGCCCGCAGTCGCTCTTCCTTTTTTGAATTCGGTAAGCGCACCGACATCGATAAGCTCGATAACATCTTCAGATGGATTTGATTCATCAGGGTTCCCGATGATCCTCAGGCTCAGCGGCAGATCGACAAGCCGAAGCGCCTCTTCCATGACGGAGCGGTCTCCAATGACGATAGAGGTGCAGAGTCTGCGTATCTCTTCGGATACGATCGACTTGACTATGATCTCCGCTCCGACCCCTCCGGGGTCTCCCATCGTTATGGCAAGTTTTTTCATTATGTTGTTCCGTCTGAAACCGCGGCCATAGAGTGAACGCCCGCCTTCTTGTTTTTGAGGTCAACGTCATGTTTGATAGATCGGCCTTCAGCTGCGCACTCCATCTTCAAACATCGATCATGAAACTATATCACATTCCTGCCCAGTTGCACAGCAATGCTGTAATCAAGCACCCTGCGCCTGTCCGCTATTAGAGACCTAAAACACCGCTCTTCGGAAGCGATAGCCCTGAAAGCTCA
Organism: Thermodesulfovibrionales bacterium; assembly: GCA_033853975.1. Taxonomy (GTDB): domain Bacteria; phylum Nitrospirota; class Thermodesulfovibrionia; order Thermodesulfovibrionales; family UBA6898; genus JAWOKY01. The sequence goes on along the minus strand of JAWOKY010000025.1, from coordinate 63,912 downwards.
TGACGACCCCCTCCGGTGTAATCTGCTCGAGCCTCAGGTTTCCCGTTACAACCTGCCCCTCGCGCGCCATCTTCCCGTTAATGACCACCACCCTTGCTGAGGGGTCGGGCGAATAGAAGTGGCCGGCTATGGTAACGGCCGGGAGGTCCTGCCTGACAGAAGGCGGCAGATCGTTGAGGTCATAGACCTTCCGACTTCCGCTGACACTGATTTCATTCCGACGGTATTCGGGACCGGTCTCAGCCGGCCGGGCAGGCGAAACCGGCACTACAGGCCGCTCTCTCTCCTCATCTGAGCCGGCGTGTACACTCTGCACAGCCCTGTCTATTGCGATTTCCCTGTTTGCCCCTGTCTGGCCCACCACAGTTTGTGGGACCGTTGATTCCACATTTTTTTCCGTCCTGCGCGCAAGTGCCGGCTGCCAGGGGCGAAGCCACCATAAAAGCAGCCCGGCGTTCAGTATCAATGCCGCGAGGAGAAAATAAACCAGCGATGAGCGTCTCCCGACTGATCGTGGAGCGCTCTGCCAAGCGGAGAGAAGGTCGTGAGGCCTCTCAACCCCGCGCCGCTTTTCTTCGAGCCTTTTTAATGCCTCAAGGATGTATGACATCACCGGTTCCTTTCTCTTCGGTTTTTGTCCGCATCTCTGCACCATCGGGTTGGTCCTCATTGTCGGCATGGACATTCAGGCCATTAGTCGATCGCTTTACCCCCGGTCCGAAGGCCCGCCATTTTATTTCCTGTGGACCTCTTTCTTCAGACATTTCGTCTCGCAGATTGCCAAAGTCTACGTGATCCTGCCGGGCGGCGCGGCCGTATGAGGAATCAAGAAAGATGAGCGGAAAGTAGTCGGCCTTTTGCTGCCATGCATCGCCGCCCCCTCCTTTCTCTGAAAGGGAAGTGCCGACCTCCCGGCCTGGCGAAAGCGTCTCAGAGCGACGGAAGGCGAAAGTAGACACTGCCAGGGCAACGAACACGAAACCCACTGCTGCCCAGACGAAAAACCGCGATCTGATCCAGGACACTTTTTTCCCTAATGCCTCGCGGGCCGCTCGTGCCAGAGTGGTTCTGTCGACCTCGCTTTTTCCCTCAACGAATGAGCCCAGCAGCGCCCTGTCGCACAAGACATTGATCACTCTCGGAATGCCTCCGGTCATGCGACAGATGTCTGCCGTTACTGAAGGGGGAAACAATTGCAGTTTGCATCCTGCTACGGAAAGGCGATGGGTTACGTAGGCCTTGACCTCGGCCTTTGACAGGGGGCCGAGGTGGTATCGAACCGTTATTCTCTGCGCTACCTGAAGCAGTTCCGGACGGGCGAGCTTATCCCTCAGCTCAGGCTGGCCCAGGAGAATGATCTGAAGGAGTTTCCGCCGGCTTGTTTCGAGATTTGTGAGCAGCCTCAGCTGTTCAAGGACTTCAGGGCCCAGGTTCTGCGCTTCCTCTATGATGAGCACCGATTTCTTCCCGGCTGCGTGGGCCTCGAGCAGATAGGAGTTGATCCTGTCGACGAACACCTTTATGCTCCTTTTGCCATCGGGGTATGCGATCCGGAACTCGTCGCAAATCGTCGCAAGCAGCTCTTCCGCACTCAGGGTCGGGTGTAGTACAAAAGCGATCTCGACATTCTGGGGGACCTTTTCAAGGAGGCACCGGCATATGGTGGTCTTCCCTGTACCTACTTCGCCCGTCAGAAGAACGAAACCGCCTTCACCATCCATCCCGTAGAGCAGATGTGCAAGCGCCTCACGGTGGCCCTCGCTCATGAAGATGTAACGCGGATCGGGCGCTATGGAAAAGGGGATTTCCTTCAGCCCGAAATGCTCGACATACATGTGACGCCTCTCCTCATTACTCAAAAAAGAGTAATACAGGAACAGGGCAAATTACAATTTTTTTTTGAAGCGCGCCCCTTTGGCCGGGTTCAGATCTCAAAATGTATCCTGCCACAGGACAAATTCACCTGCGGCTGAATCATTGTTTCACTGCGCATGAGTGATAAAATGGTATCAGATTGCGGGACAAAAGAGTGGAATAACGGATGGACGATGCAAGGAAAAATATCTTCCTGACGGGTGCTCCGTCTTCGGGCAAGACGACGGTCATAAAAAAAGTGATCGCGGGACTGGATCTTCCGGTAAGCGGATTTTACACCGAAGAGGAGAGGGTAGAGGGCAAGAGGGTCGGATTCGTTATGACCACGCTCGACGGCCGGAGGGGGTATCTTGCGCATCAGGGGATACTGTCCGATTTCCACATACGACGCTATGGGGTGAGTATCGGCAATATCGAAGAAATCGCAGTGCCGTCGATATCCCCTGTCCGGGGGCGCGTGATCATCCTCGACGAGATAGGCAAGATGGAGTGTTTTTCGGAGACCTTCAGGAAGGCAGCGGTCACTGCCCTCGATGCGCCCAATATCGTCGTGGGAACGATTACCTTCGGGGGTGATGACTTCATCCTTGGAATAAGAAAGAGGGCTGATATCGAAATACATGAGGTTACCCCGGAAAACCGCGACGCCCTGCCGACCCTGATTCTCAGAAAGGTTGCCGGGCTTGTGAAACACTCAGAAGACGCCGGGTGAGGATTTTGTCTGAGGGGTTCTGTCTTTGGCCGTCTGAAACGGCTGCTGCACATCTGATCAATGAAGTGGCAAAGGAGGAGGCATGAGCAACAGGCTCACCGAGATTCTTGAAGAGATCAGGGCATTGGAGAAGACTGTTCAGGAGGAGATGAAGCGAAAAGAGGAAGAGCTGAATTACAAGGTCAGGAAGAAGAAGGTGATATTCGAAAAAGAGATCGCGGAGATGCATAGAAAATTTTCGAGTTCTCTTGTTCATTACGTCTTCGGGGCGTCTCTGTGTACCATACTGTCGGCTCCCGTCATCTACGCGATGGTCCTGCCCGCCGTTATCCTGGATCTCTGCCTCTTTCTGTATCAGACGATCTGCTTCCCTGTCTATGGGATTCCCAAGGTGAGGCGGCGCGACCATATCGTTCTCGACCGTCATTACCTGAAGTACCTGAATTTTATCGAAAGGCTGAACTGTGATTACTGCAGTTATTTCAACGGCCTCTCATCCTATGCCACTGAAATCGCAGCAAGGACCGAGCAGTACTGGTGCCCGATCAAGCACGCCTCGGGAAAGGGCCGTCATTCGCGCTATCATCTCTTCCTCGATTACGGCGACGCCGCTGCCTACCGGACCAAACTTGCGGAGATAAGAAAGAAGTACGAGGATCTGGACTGAATCTCTGCCGTGCAAAGTGGCGGAGGAAAATAATTCCTCCGGTTTCAATGCGGGGCGCCCGTGCTCCTTCAATCATCGGCAGGCCCTCCCCCTCAGTTTGAAGAAAAATGCGAGGGTTTTTTTCACCCTTTCAGAGAATATCTTGTCTGCATAGAAAGAAGTCACCGCCTTTTTGTTTATCTCTGCCAGCGTTGGGTAGGGATGTATGGCCGAAGCGATCTTTGAGAGTCCCGCTCCGCTGTTCATAACCGCCACCCATTCGCTTAGAAGTTCTCCGGCATGGGGGCCGAGTATCTGGACCCCGATAGGCCTTGCCCTTTTGTCGAGGAGCATCTTGATCCTTCCTGTTTCTTCGCCTTCAGCAAGACTTCGGTCATTCGTCCTGAATTCCTCGGTCCACACCGAATAGCCGATTCCGGCTGCCTGAGCCCGCCTTTCATTCATCCCTATGCTTGCAAGCTCGGGGTCGGTGTAGGTGCACCACGGAAGGTAAGTGTAATCCACCTTTTTCGGGAGACGGAGGATCGCGTTTCGAAGCACGACCCCGCCTTCGTATCCGGCTGCATGGGTGAAGAGGAAGGACCCTGTCACATCGCCCGCGGCGAATATATGGGGATGGTTCGTCCTCAGCCTTCTGTCCACCTTGAGACCCTTTTTGTCGAATTTAACGGATATGGCCTCGAGTCCGAGGCCCGCGAGGTTGGCCGTTCTTCCTGCTGCGACCAGGATCGTATCCGCCCTGAGTGTTTCCGATCCGACGCCCTTTCTGATGACCACTTCCTTCTCAGTGCCCTCGGCTTTCAGGGAAAGGACCTGTGTGTCAAGGTGGAACCTTATCCCCTCGGACTCAAGCAGATGCATAAGCTCGTCTGCAAGGTCCCTGTCCTCGTTGCCCAGGATCTGGCTTCCCCGCTCCACCACCGTGACCCTTGTGCCGAGCCGGGTGAAAGCCTGCGCCAGCTCGATCGATACAGGGCCTCCGCCGATGGCGATCATCGTTGCCGGAAGACGGTCGAGCGAGAAGATTTCCCTGTTTGTGATATACGGTGTTTTGTCGATGCCTTCTATCGGCGGGATGTCAGGAGAGGAGCCTGTTGCTATGATCCAGTTTCTGGCGGAGTATGTCTTTCCGTTGAGCCTGACTGAATGTTCGTCGATGAAGGCCGGGTCACCGAATTCCACCATCGCGCCGAGCCTGCAAAACCGCTCCGCGGAATCGAACCTCTCTATCACCTCTATCACAGACTTTATCCTTCCGGCTATATCTGAATAATTCACCGGCTTTGCATCGAGGCCGGGAAGACCGAACCGTTCGGCCTTCTTGATGAGCTGATAGACATTTGCGGTCCTTATGAGTGTCTTGCTCGGGACACAGCCGTAGTGAAGGCAATCCCCGCCGAGGACCCTCTCCTTCTCGATGAGGAGTGTTTTGGCGCCGAACTGCGCCGCCCCTGATGTGATCGTCAGCCCGGCAGCACCGCCGCCGATGATCCCGATGTCGAAATCGTACACTGCCATTTCAGTCCCCCTGGCTTGTTATCTGTTTCCTTGCCCTGTACAGACCGAGGATCTTTCTCGCCGCAACCGGAAAGACGCCGAGGGCCGCAAAGGCGACGAGAAGCCCCGGCGAGAGTATTCCCGACAGGGAGCGGATCTTCGCCAGTTCCCTGCCTGCATTGACATATAAGATGGTCCCTGGCAGCATGCCGAGCTGCGATACCCAATAGAATGTCCGGAGGCGCATTGTCGTAAGGCCCATGACAAGGTTGATCAGCCAGAATGGGAAGACAGGAATCAGGCGCAGGGTGAACAGGTAGAACGGGCCTTCCTTTGCCATGCCCTCATTCACTGTCCTTAGTCTGTCGCCGAACTTTCCCTGGACCCAGTCGCGCAGGATAAACCGGGAGACAGCGCAGGCCAAGGTGGCTCCGATCGTGCTTGCAAAGGAAACGGCCAGGGTTCCTGCGACGAGGCCGAAGATCGCTCCTGCGGCTACGGTCAGTACTGCTGCGCCGGGAAGGGAGGCCGAGGCAATCAGGATGTACACGGCCATGTACGCTCCCATGACCTGAAAGGAACGGAGGCGGTAGAGGGCGGAGAGTCGTTCCTGTGACTCCCTGATGTAAGAGAGGGTGAGATAATCTTCGATATGGAATATTCTGAAGGCGGCGATGAAGACGACGACTGAGACGAAGACGACTGTTCTTCTTAGATTCCTCCCGGTCATTCCTTTCTACCTCGTTAAGCGGTGTGGCTGTTCTTATGAAATGGTAGCACTTCGGCCACCCTTGTCAACGGCGACAGGGCTTTCCCGGTCTATTTCGCGATTGACAACGGTCTGCCCGTTTGATAAGTTGTTTTCAGGACGGCCCCTTTCCCCATATATTTTCCCTCAAAAGAAAGGAGTAAGCTTGTCATGGACCGAACTCCATTCACTGCTTCAGGGATCTCAAGTGAAAATCCTCTCCCTGAAGACGAACTTCGCAGGATCGATGCCTACTGGCGCGCATGCAATTATCTGTCTCTGGGCATGCTCTATCTCAGGGACAATCCCCTGCTTCGCGAGCCCCTCCGCCCGGAGCATATCAAGGAGCGTCTCATCGGCCACTGGGGTTCTGATGCCGGACAGAGCTTTATCTGGGTCCACCTGAACCGGCTGATAAAGAAATACGACGTCGAAGTGCTGTATATATCCGGCCCCGGCCACGGTGCACCGGCCGTGCTCGCAAACAGCTACCTCGAAGGGACCTATTCTGAGATATACCCTGACAAGTCCGAGGACGCGGAAGGCATGCGAAGGTTTTTCAAACAGTTCTCCTTTCCGGGCGGCATCGGCAGCCACTGTACGCCTGAGACACCCGGCTCCATTCATGAAGGAGGCGAGCTTGGCTACAGCTTGTCGCATGCATTCGGCGCGGCCTTTGACAACCCTGACCTTATTGTGGCGGCTGTCATCGGAGACGGAGAGGCCGAGACAGGGCCGCTCATGGGCTCGCTGAATTCCAATAAATTCCTCAACCCCGTCAGAGATGGCGCAGTACTGCCGATCCTCCATCTGAACGGCTACAAGATCGCCAACCCGACGATCCTGGGCCGCATCCCCGCGGAGGAACTTCTCAGTCTCTTCACCGGATTCGGGTGGACGCCTTTTGTGGTCGAAGGAGAAGACCCGGCGGTGGTGCACCAGAAAATGGCCGCGACGATGGATGCCTGCCTGAGCGAGATCAGGGCGATCCAGGAGGAGGCCCGCAGAAGCGGCATTGCGAGAAGGGCCCACTGGCCGACGGTGGTCCTCCGCACTCCCAAGGGATGGACAGCGCCGAAGGAAGTCGACGGCCACAGGCTTGAGGGCTTCTGGCGTGCCCATCAGATACCTATCCCCGATGTCGTTGACAATCCGGCTCACCTGAAAATGCTCGAATCATGGATGCGAAGCTTCAGGCCGGAGGAACTCTTCGATGATGAGGGTAAATTGGTTCAGGAACTCAGGGAACTCGCCCCTTCGGGAAACAGACGGATGAGCTCCAGCCCTCATGCAAACGGCGGTCTTTTGCGGAAGCCCCTTCTGATGCCTGATTTCAGGGATTACGCGGTTCAGGTCGAAAGCCCCGGCCACAGGGAGGCCGAGCCTACCTACATACTCGGTCGGTTCCTGAGGGACGTGATGAAAAAAAATATGACAAACTTCCGCGTCTTCGGACCTGACGAGACCGCCTCCAACCGTCTTCAGGCAATCTACGAGGCAACCAAGAAGACCTGGATGGCCGAACTGAGACCCGAGGATTCCGACGGAGGAGAGCTTTCGCCGGATGGGCGAGTCATGGAGATGCTGAGCGAGCATACCCTCGAAGGCTGGGCCGAGGGGTACGTCCTGACCGGCCGCCACGCATTCTTTTCGACCTATGAGGCATTCGTCCATATCATCGATTCCATGTTCAATCAGCATGCGAAGTGGCTCGAAAAATGCAAAACCGAGGTGAAATGGCGCGCTCCCGTGTCCTCCCTTAACCTGTTGATCACCTCGACAGTCTGGCGTCAGGACCATAATGGTTTCACGCATCAGGACCCAGGTTTCCTCGATGTCGTCACAAACAAGAGCATGCTGGTCACCCGGATCTATCTGCCACCGGACGCCAACTGCCTGCTGAGTGTCGCGGACCATTGTCTGCGAAGCACAGGATACGTCAATGTTATCGTTGCCGACAAACAGCCCCATCTGCAGTATCTCGATATGGATGCGGCGATAAGGCACTGTGAAAAGGGGATCGGTATCTGGGCGTGGGCCAGCAACGACCAGGGGGCGGAGCCTGATGTTGTGCTGGCATGCGCCGGAGATATTCCCACGATGGAGGCCCTCGCCGCTGCCGCCATCCTGAGGGAGAAGTTCCCTGAACTCAAGGTCCGATTCATCAATGTCGTTGATCTATTCAAGCTCGAACCTGAGAGCGAACACTCCCACGGATTGTCCGATCGGGACTTCGACTCCCTTTTTACGAGGGACAAGCCGATCATCTTCAACTTCCACGGCTACCCGTGGCTGATCCACAAGATGGCGTACCGCCGCACCAACCACGCCAACATGCATGTGCGCGGCTACAAGGAAAGGGGAAACATCAATACCCCCCTTGAACTTGCGATCAGAAACCAGATCGACAGGTTCAACCTCGCGATCGACGTCATAGACCGCGTCCCGAAACTGAGGGACTCAGGCGCCCATACGAAGGAGTGGCTCAAGGACCAGATACTCGAAAGTGTCGCCTACGCACATGAGCATGGAATGGACAAGCCCGAAATCAGGAACTGGAAATGGCCTTATGATTGAATATCCGCAGACATTTGTCGGCAGGGAGGCTTGAACTGTGGTCTTTACTCTCAAAGGGAGGCAATGCCGGTTATCGAAAGAAGATGTGGAAAAGGCAATGAGTGAGGTCGATCCGGCAAGAGGGCGCAATTACTTCGTTTTGGTAAACGGTCGACGTTATCCCGCCCAGCAGGTGCTGTATCTTTCTCTGAGGGAACAGTTCGCAGGGCTTTCATTCCTCGACTTCAGGGAATCCGACGCGGCCAATATTCTCTCCCAGATCGGATTTGAGATGATTGTCGAGCGTTAGCATCGGTGCCCGGAATTTTGCACCCGCCGGAGGTCCCGTCACATGATAATTTGAGCGGATGTCAGACATGTTCCTGGCAACATCTCCTGGCGTAGATTCATCATGCCGAATCAATCGCGCCCTATTGTCGTCGGCGATATACGTCCGTTGATTAAACATAAAAAGTAGTTATACAATGAAAAGGGCGTTATGAAAGTCACCAATAAGAAGAAATCACAACCTCTCGAGCCTGAAGCGAATCATCCGGGGCGGGAAAACAGCGAAGCGGAGACAAAATATCGTGTCCTTTTCGAACAGTCCCCTGACGGCATTCTGATAATCGATACTGACGGCAAAATTCTCGATTTCAACGAAGCGGCGCACCGGCAGCTGGGCTTTACAAGGGAGGAGTTCGCCGGCTTTAAGATCTCCGATATCGATATCACGGAGAGCCCGGAAGACACACGCAAAAGGATAGAGACACTGTTAAAGAATGGAAGTGCTGAATTTGATGTCCGGCATCGGACGAAAGATGGAAAGATAAAAGATGTTCACGTTATAACGCGCACGATTGTCTTATCCGGGCGTCCGGTGTTCCACACGATATTTCGGGATATCACCGCACAGAAACGAACAGAGCAGCTGATTCGTCAAAGTGAGGAGAAATTCAGAACCCTTTTTGAATCCGCCACCGACGCCCTCTTCATACTGAGTCCTGAGGGGAAATTTCTCGATGTAAACAGGACCGCCCATGAGCGGCTTGGATATACAAAAGAAGAAATGCTCTCTCTGTGTTTGTCCCAACTCGATCCCCCCGAGTTCGCAGCCAGGGTTTCCGAGCGGCTGCAACACGTTATGAAGCATGGCCATGCAATTATTGAATCCGCCCATCGCAGAAAAGACGGGACGGTTATGCCCGTTGAGATAAATACAAGGGTAATAGACTATGATGGCGGGAAGGCGATCTTCAGCATCATCAGAGACATCACGGACCGAAAGAGGGCAGAAGAGGAGCTCAAAGAACTGAACGCCAGGCTGCAGGCATTGATACATGCTATCCCGGACCTGGTGGCCTTTAAAGATACCGGCGGAAGACATCTTGTCGTCAACAGGGCGTTGGAGGAATTCACAGGACTGCGACAGGATGAATTAATAGGCAGGACCAATGCGGACCTCCTTCCTCCTGAGCTGTTGGAATCATGCGATAAAAGCGATGAAGAGGTGCTGAGAAGCCTCATGCCTGTTCATTATGAAGAACACTACGCCGGCGAAGGGGGAAAGAAAAGGTATTTTGACACAGTCAAGGCCCCCATCTTTGATGGCCCGGATGATGTTGCCGGGATCGTGACGGTGAGCCGTGAAATCACGGACAGAAAGAAGATTGAGGAACAGATCAGGGCATCTCTCGATGAAAAGGAGATTCTGCTGAAAGAAATACACCATAGGGTGAAAAACAATCTCAATGTCATTGCAAGCCTGCTGAACCTTCAAATGCGATGCATCACAGATACCAGGCTTGTCGACATATTCCATGACTGCCAGAACCGGATCAGATCCATGGCGCTGATTCATGAAAAGCTCTATGCGAAGGGGGATCTGCTTGAAGTTAATATCAAGGAGTATGTCGTCTCGCTTATATCCTCGTTGTCTTCGCTGTACCTCGGAGATAAAAACAATGTCGTATTCAGGACAGATGTCCGGGATATTTCGCTTGATATCGATACCTCGATTCCCTGCGGGTTAATTGTCAATGAGCTTGTGACCAACTCCATAAAGCATGCATTTTCCGGCCGCGGCAGCGGCCAGATACATATTGCCTTCTATCCCGACGGGCGCAATTATACCCTTTCCGTTAAGGATGACGGAGTCGGGCTGCAAAAAGACTTCGATCTGGCAGGTTCGGAAACTTTGGGCCTTCAGCTGGTCCAGGTATTGACGCAACAACTGGGAGGGACTTTAAAGGTCATTGTCGATGGCGGGACGGAGTTCAGGATAACCTTTGACGGACAGGCGTCCGGACCGGAGATTTGAGTATGAAACCTGCAAGAGTTCTTATTGTCGAAGATGAAATGATCTTTGCCCTGGACCTCAAGCAGGGATTGAAAAGAGGGGGATATGAGACATGTGAACTCACGGCAACAGGAGAGAAAGCCCTTGCAAACTGTGAAAGGCAGCGACCGGACATTGTGCTGATAGATATAAATCTGAGAGGGCAGTTGTCCGGGATAGAAACCGCCAGAGAGATCAGGGAAAGGTTTTCGATCCCGGCAATCTTCATGACGGGATATGCCGATGAAAAGACTCGCAGGGATGCGGAGGTTGCGAAGCCGGCAGGATACTTCATTAAACCGTTCGAGATCGGAAAATTAATAGAGGTGCTTGATTCCGTCGTTGAGAACAGGCCATAGGAACGTATGGCTGTTCTGAATATAGCTAATGGGCAGGTGCATGGCCTTCATAACTCTCTTTTGCCGGATAAGAAGTGGAGTGAACGCTGCTCCTCAGCGTCTTTATTGCCGATGAGAGCCTCCTGTCGGGACTGCCATCCCTCATATGCCCTTTTCGCAAACGGCAGAAACAGGTGCTTGAAAAAAGAGGAGTTGTAGTGCTTCCTTAAAAATTCGCATGGGGTGCCGGACGAAAACTTCTCTGCAAGGTATCGGTAACCCCGGTGTCCCCATCGTTCGAAAAGGTATCTGTTTATCAGAGAGGTTTCGAGCATTCCCCTCAGCCGGCCTTTCCAGAGGACATCATAATCTGAGTCGTCTATAATGCTTTTTGCTGCGAGGTATCCAGAGACAACGGCATACCTCATCCCAAAGCCCCAGAGGCAATCCTGGAACCCGGCAGCCTCGCCGACGTATAACCTTCCGTGCAGAACCTGCGTGTCGCCTATAAAGAAATTCCCGTAGCTGCCGAATCTCTTCTCATTCCTGATGGTCACGCCCATGCTATCCCTGAAAAAATCAGCGGCCCTTGAGAAGCATTCGTTGGCCTGACGGTGTTCTCGGTAAAGGACGGTGGCCATTGTGCCACGGCCGCTGTTAACGAGGAGGTAGGCATATCCTTTAGGGGCCATCTTGTCGTGAAAGACAAGGGCCGCATGGTCGTCCATGTCCGTTTCAAAGGTAATGCCCGAGGCGACCGCGTTGAACCCCCTCGGGCCTGTGGCGATGATCGTTTTGCCCGTGATGTCGGCCAGATCTGCGCGACGATTGAACAGGATCTCTACACCGGATGCAAGGGCCTGTTCTTTCAGCCCGGCGTCGAGTGAACCCTGCATCGGGCCTCTCCTGACGAGATAGAAGATCGGCCTGTCCGATCTTATCTCGGCAAACTGCGTAAGGGGTGTGTAGACCGTTCCTCCGTGGTAGGGCACGAAGAGAAAATTCCTTTCGATCCCAAGTTCCCCAAGGACCTGGGTGACGTCTTCGACAGAACTCCAGTTTTCAAACCCCTGGAAGTCTCCGCTAAGGCGATGGCCCACATCTGGGGCCATTTCATACACTGTGACCGGATGTCCGTGCCTTGCAAGGACAATTGCGGCCGTCAGTCCCGCGGGACCGGCCCCGATAATACTGACTCTCTCTTTCACCGAAATATCACCTCAGTCACGTATCCAATGTTTCAGCTGCGATCTTACCCTGCGGCAGCATATATCCATTATAGTTCGGGATCAAAATGATAGAAAGGATTAAATAGCAAATTCGTCCGGGTCGGACACCTTCATGGCTAATTGAGACATGAGGGCCGGCGGCAGGGAAAAGGACGCCGGATGCGCAGAATCGCATCCGGCGCCATGGGTATGGTGATATTGTTATTCCGCCTTTTCGCCTTCCACGAATTTGTAACCGTCAAAGATGCTGCCGACGAGGCCGTTTTTCTCCGCCTTGCCCAGGAAGAGGGCGATATAGACGTGGATGATAACGAAGTAGAGGAGAAGCCACATGATAATGTGATGGAGGAGCCTCGTCGCTGGTATGCTGAAAAGCGCAAACCACCAGCCGAAGGCGGAGTGCATGATCCCTCCAGTTTCATACAGCGAGTAGAGGGCGAAGCCGGTGATCGCCTGGAGGACGTACATCAGGAAAACTACCAAATAGGTGAGCCCTGCAAGGGGCGTATGTCCCTTTTCCTCCACCGGTTTTTTCCGGATCAGCGCATAGAAAAGAAAGTTCCCATACATCCCTTTGAGCCTCTCCGCGGTGAAAGGGAGGAAGGCCCTCCATGACGCGTAGCGGTTGCCGGCGAAGGCCCAATAGATGCGGACGGCTACGCTCACGACAAACACATAGGCGGCCACGTAATGAAGAAACCTGTTCCATCCCATGATGTACTCGTCGTTGCCGGTACCGCTGATGAAGGGATGACTGATGTATACGCCGGTGAATGCCAGGACCAGCAGGCACAGGGCATTCAGCCAGTGCGTGACCCTTACTGGCGCTTCCCAAACATATAGCTTCTTTTTCATGTCGCCCTCCTTGCTACACTATACGGATCTTCGCCACCCTTTTCCTTCCGGCGTCCAGAACGTGGACCGCACAGGCCATGCAAGGATCGAACGAATGGACCGTGCGAAGTATTTCCACGGGTTTTTCCTGGTCCGCAACCGGGGTTCCCATCAAGGATGACTCATAGGGTCCTCTTTGTCCCGAGGCGTCCCTCGGCGAACCGTTCCAGGTGCTCGGGACGACACACTGGTAGTTTTCGATCTTCTGGTCCTTGATCTTGACCCAGTGGCCGAGCGCCCCCCTCGGTGCCTCGTCAAAGCTGTACCCCTTTGCCTCCTTCGGCCATTTCGACGGGTCCCACATGCTTCCTTCGTGCACCCGAAGGTCGCCGCCCTTGATGTTCGCAGTCAGCTGATCTAGCCAGTCTGTCAGCTTTTCAGCGGTGACCAGCGTCTCCACTCCCCGGGCCGCGACCCTTCCCAGGGTTGAAAACAGGGCCTCGGGCCCCACATTGAGTTTGGTCAGGACCATGCCGACGACCTCCTTGACCCTCTTGTGTCCCGATGCGTAGGCTACGAGCATCCGCGACAGGGGGCCCACTTCCATCGGCATGTTGTCGTACCGCGGCGCCTTGAGCCAGGAGTACTTCTTGTCCGTTTCGAGATACTCGTAGGGAGGCTGAGGTCCGGTGTACTTGAAGCGGGTCTCTCCATCCCAGGGATGTTTGGACTTTTCGTTGCCCTCACCATATTCATACCATGAATGAGTAACGTATTCTGTGATCTTTGTATGGTCCACCGGAAGGACCTTGGTGAGGTCCCTGTTTTTGATGATGCCCCTCGGCAGCCAGAGGTTTGCGGTATTCGAAACCGTGTCATTGGGAAACTCGCCATAGGCAAGGTAGTTGCCGACGCCTGCCCCGTATCCCGCCCATTCCTTGTAGAAGGAGGCGACCGCGAGAAGGTCCGGTATATAGACCTGTTCGACAAAGGTCCTGGCCTTCTTCGCGAACTCGGCGATAAATGCTATGCTGCCGGCATTGAAGGCGTTTTCGCTGTTGGGGTTTATGGGCAGAGCCATCCCGCCCACCAGGAAGGTTTGGGCATGCGGGTTCTTGCTCCCAAGCAGCGCCTGGATCCTGATGACGTCTTTCTGCCAGTCCAGCGCCTCGAGGTAGTGGGCTGCTGCCATCAGATTTGCCTCGGGAGGAAGCTTGTACGCCGGATGCCCCCAGTAGGCGTTGGCGAAGATTCCGAGCTGGCCGCTTTCCACAAAGGTCTTCAGTTTGGTCTGTATCCCTTTGAAATAGGTTGCGCTCGACTTGGGCCAGTCAGAGATTGACTGGGCAAGCGAGGACGTCTTTGAGGGGTCCGCCTTCAGAGCGCTGACTATGTCCACCCAATCGAGTGCGTGCAGATGGTAGAAATGTATCACATGGTCCTGCACGTACTGTATGCTCTGAATGAGGTTCCTAATCAGTCTTGCGTTGTCAGGAATGGTGATGCCTAGTGCATTTTCTACAGCTCTCACGGAGCTGTTGGCGTGAACCGTTGTTCAAACGCCTCATATTCGCTGAACGAAGAGCCATGCATCTCTCGGGTCACGGCCTTTGAGTATGATCTCCAAGCCCCGGAACATCGTACTGGAGGACCAGGCGTCCGCCACCTTTCCCCCTTCTACCTGCGCTTCGATTCTGAGGTGTCCCTCAATCCTTGTTATCGGATCTACCACAACTTTCGCCATGATGCCGGTTCTCCTTTCGATTTATTTTGTTTCTTCTTCCTTGCCTTCTTTATCCGTTCCCCTTACTGCGCGCGCAATCCTGTGAGCGGCAACTCCCGCGACCGCCACGGCAGCTACACCGAGACCGATCTTGTCGGCGGTCGATTCGACGCCGAATCCCGGTATCTTGGGCAGTCTTCTGTAAAACGGCGTCATGGTGTCCCAGAATGCGGGCTCAGAGCAGCCCACGCAACCATGCCCTGCCTGAACGGGCCAGCTCGTCCCCTGGTTGTATTTCACAACCGGGCAGTTCAGGAAGGTACTGGGCCCCTTGCAGCCCATCTCGTAGAGACACCAGCCTAACCTGGAACCTTCGTCGCCCCACTGCCTGACGAACTGGCCCGCGTCATAATGGGCCCTTCTTTCGCAGTGGTCGTGAATTCGCTCGCCGTAGGCAAAGAGAGGCCTGCCGAGCCGGTCGACTGCCGGCAGACTTCCGAAGGTGAGGAAATGAACCACGGTTGCAGTCAGATTCTCGGGATTCATGGGACAACCGGAAAGATTGATCACCTTGATGCCCGGTACCGCCTGCTGCACGCTCACCGCACCGGTGGGGTTGGGGGCCGCTGCCGGGATTCCGCCGTATGTCGCGCAGGTTCCGACAGCGATCGTTGCCATCGCATTTCCGCAGACCTCTTTTGCGATTGCTATCGCGCTCTTTCCGCCGACGCAGCAATACACACCATTGTCGCCAAGAGGAATCGAGCCCTCAACAACGGCGATGTATTGGCCTTTCTGGTTCTTTACCGTGTCCTCAAGGGACTTTTCCGCCTGCTTGCCCGCAGGCGCCATGATCGTCTCGTGGTAGTTCACCGACAGGACGTCGAGCACGAGTTCCCTGACCGTCGGTTTGGTGGATCTCAGCAGCGCCTCCGAATTGCCCGCACAGTCCTGAAACTCAAGCCAGACGAGAGGCGGCCTCTTCGCCGTCTCAACGGCCTCTGCGATCTTTGCCGCAAAGGAGCCAGGCAAGGCAAGGACGGCTGCCATGGACGCACAGAACTTCATGAAATCCCTTCGCGAAACTCCCATCTGGACCAGGCGGTCATAGGGACTGCCGGGAACCGAGGGTCTTTTACCGGAATCCTTTGCCATATAACCCTCCTTTCAGTAGATCGAAGCAACTATTTTTGGAATGTGTGAATGAACATCTCACGGGGAAGAACCGGTGTGACAAAGCCATCGACAAGTAATAACCCATGTGGCTCCTTTTTGAAGCTCTGTTTAAACCCGCCTCTTGATCCCAAATTAGCAAAATAAGGGGGTCTTGTCAACAGCCAATATGCGCGCAAGTCAATATGAATGGGGAAGTCTTGCTGGAGTACCCCTGGAAAGGACGGTCAGAACGAACTGAGATCAATATATCGACCGGATGCGGCCGGTCCTTTTATCGACGATCACCTTGTCCACCAGCTTGCCGCTTCTGTCAAGGATGTCGGCCTCGAAGTAGTACTGTTTTTCCCTGATCTCTCCGACGGTGACATCCCTTTTCGAAAAATATTCCTTCAGAAGCTTCCTGGCATCGTCCTTTGTGGCGACCTGCTGCTTCTCTCCGTAAGTGCCTTTAGAGCTTCCATAGGGACTCGAATTCTGTTCGTCAGCATAGGCGGGTGAAGGCCCGGATAAACCGCTGTCCAAAAAGGGTTTGCCGCCTGAGATATCGAAGACGTCGCCGGCCGGCATGAGAAAAACCAGTAATCCTGCAACTGCGACAAGACCTGACAAGAACTTTTCTTTCATGAATGGCTCCTCTTTCTTCAGTCGGGTTGTCCGCGCCATAGACAACATTATAGGTGTTAGGATTACAGAGGTCAACGCGTATCCTGCTGTATTTCATCGGCCGCCGCTGATGCAAAAAAAAGGCGGCCCAGAGGCCGCCTTTTTCAGTCCGTTGCGCAGACTATTTCTGGTGACACTTCGAGCAATTTGCCGGGTCGTTTGCCTTGAAGGCCTTATCCCCGTTATGGCACGTGCCGCATGCCTTGCCTGCGTTTATGTCAGCCATTGTGAGGGTTGTTTGCTTCATGGGAAATATCTTCGTATGGCAGTCGCCGCACTTGAACCCCTTGTCCGCATGAATCTTTCCGCTGAATACAACCTTGCCCATAGTGCTTGGGAATTCCAGGGTCCTCCCGGGCGGAACCGCAAGAGCGGACCCCGCAAATGCCAATGAAGCCAGAAAAGCCATCGCCATCGTTATTGTCTTCATCCTGTTGCCTCCTCTTTTTTTTGTGAACGTTACGAAATTTGTTGATCTCATTTCTCCACCTCCTTCCTTCCTGAACATCCTTTGTCAGTATCTGTCGCTAAAGTCATTTTTCTTTCTCATCTGACATCAGCTTAACAAAGAATTATGAAAGGACGGCGAAAGGATTATGAAGAATTGTGAAGAGGCGCTAAGGCAGGATTACCATGAAGGTTGCTCCCTTGCCGTATTCGCTCGAGGCCGAGACCCGGCCGCCGTGGGCCTCCACAAGCTCCTTGACAATGGTCAGGCCAAGCCCGAGCCCGCCTCCGGCGCCCCTGTAAAATCTCTCGAAAATATGGGGAAGGTCTTCCGGCCTGATGCCGCCCCCGTCATCGCTCACTTCGAGCACTGTTCCTTCTCCCCCGGTAGCCGTCACTGTCACGTGGCCGCCTTCGACGGTGGCCTTGAGGGCGTTGCTGATAAGATTGATGACGATCTGGCTCAGTCTGTCGGGGTCGGCATTGGCCTTCAGCGCTGCGTCGCAGACCAGATCGATGCCGACACCCCTGTCCTGAAACACCTTCGTGAATCTCTCGACGATATTTTTTAGAAACGGCTGAAGCTCGATCTCCTGTTTTCTCAGCGTCAGGCCGCTTGCCTCTGCCTGCGAGAGCTCTTCAATCCCTTCGAGGATATTTCTCAGTCTGCCGATCTCGGCGTACAGTGACTGCAGGTGCTCGCTGTCTACCGGGATGAAACCGTCGATCATGCCTTCGAGCTCGCCGCGTATCGCGCTTATGGGAGTGCGGAGTTCATGAGCTACGTTCGAGGTGAGTTTTTTCCGAAGGGACTCCTGGATCTCAAGAGATTGCGCCATCCGGTTGAAGGCGCCTGCAAGCTTGCCTATTTCATCGTGGCCGGTGATCGCCACCCTCCTCTTCAAGTTTCCCTCACCTATGGCAACGGCCGCATCGGTAAGACCTTCGATAGGGTTGGTCAACTTTTTCGAAAAAATAACGCTCAGGAGGATTGCGATCCCTCCAAGCGCCAGAAGCGAGGTCAGGAGAAGCCTGTTCGACCGCTCTACGAAAACGCTCTCTTTCTGCGGTCTCAGAAACTTTACCTGCAGCTGGCCTATTTCCTTGCCCCTGAGGAAAAGCGCATACGGCACGTATTTGCCGCTCTCCCTCCCCGTTCGCGACTCCGCGATCGCCACCACCCTTTTTTTGACCAGGGGCGACAGGGAATCGACCGCGCTCTGCGTGTCGATAACAAGCCTGCCGTTTGCATCGTACAACTTGACATCGAAGCCGAGCATGAGCGCCCAGACCGTGTCCTCCACGATGCTCTGCCAGTTCCAGCCGGAGAAGTTTTCGTAGTTGCTTTCGAGTGAGGCGGTCACCCAGTAGACCCTGTCCTCTATCTCTCCCTCGAGATATTCCCTGAAATCCCTGACCATAAGCTCGCGCAGCAGAAGTGTCGCAGACAACGCGATGATGGAGACGGCAAAGAGGAGAAGAAGAAATTTTACCCAGAGGCTCTTAAGCATCCCTTTTACCCGAAAACCTGTATCCGACTCCATAGATGGTGATGATCAGCAAGGGGTTCCGCGGGTCGTCTTCGAGTTTTCTCCTTATGTTCTTTATGTGGGCATCGATGCTCCGCTCGTACCCTTCAAATTGGTAGCCCAGCGCCTTTTCAACCAGTTCTTCCCGGGTGAAGACTTTCGCGGGATACGATGCGAGGGTGAAGAGCACCTTGAATTCCGTGGGCGTCAGGTCTATCATACGGTCTTCCTTTTTTACGGTATAGCTGTGACCGTCGATTATCAGACGGCCATTTTCGAAACTCATCGGCGACGCGGATGCGAGGTCCCCCTTCTGCGCCCGCTTCAGGACCGCCTTTACCCGGTATACCAGCTCGCGGGGACTGAACGGTTTGACAACATAGTCGTCAGCGCCGAGGGCGAACCCGGCGACACGCTCCTCTTCGGTGGACTTGGAAGTGAGCATGATGATCGGGAAATCGCCCAGTTCCCTCAGTTCCTGGCAGACCTCCTCGCCCGTGATATCGGGCAGCATCAGATCGAGTATGACCGCCTGGGGCCGATCCCTGGCGGCACGCTCTATCCCCTCCCTGCCGGTTGAGGCATGCACGAGACGGAACCCCGCACCTTCGAGATACACTTTTACCACCCTTGCGATCTTCATGTCGTCTTCGATCAAAAGTACCGGATGAAACACGCGCTCTCCTTTGCCGCGGTCCAAATTATCTTCATTATACCGGATAATCGCTATCTGCGCCTTCAACCGATTCGCCGAGCCGAGCTATTCGTTCGTGCGAACATGCGGAAAAGAAAGGGATGGATGAGGCTGCTGAGGTAGCCGAAAAAGACGGGTATTTCAGGTGAAGAAGGCGAAAAAAAAGGGGAGGCCTGTTTCAGGCCTCCCTTTTCCTTACGGTACAGTGCTTTTGTCTACCACTTCCCGGGCACTGGCACCGAGCCTGTCAGTCCGACCCCGAACACACCGGACTGATCGGCCGGTTCCCCGTCCCATTGCCCGTTTCCGTTACTGTCCAGGTACCACAATCCTTGCTGATAGATCCCTATTTCGGTGATGCTGTCGGTATTCCAGTCGCCTGTTACCGGTACTGCATCAGCAAGCCCGACGCCGAATTTTCTAAGCTGGTCAGTCGACGCGCCATCCCACTGTCCGTTTCCGTTTGTGTCGAGATACCAGTATCCGTTTTGGTAGACGCCAAGCTTTGTTGTCCCGCTTCCGTTCCAGTCGCCTACAACAGGGACTGCGCCGGTCAGACCCATTCCGAAGTACTCTATCCTGTCTCCGCCGTTTATTCCGTCCCACTGTCCGTTTCCGTTTGCGTCCAGATACCATACGCCGTTGCTGTAAATGCCTATCCTTGTGACGCCGTTTGCGTCCCAGTCTCCCACCACCGGCACAGCATCGGGAAGCCCTGCGCCGAATGAATACATTGTATCGTTACCTGTGCCGGTTCCGTCCCACTGTCCGTTTCCGTTTGTGTCGAGATACCAGTATCCGTTTTGGTAGACACCAAGCTTGGTCCTGCCGTCTCCGTTCCAGTCGCCGACGACCGGCACGGCGCCTGTCAGTCCGACTCCGAAATCAGCCATTGTATCTGACGGCGTGCCGTCCCATGTCAATGACATGTTCGAATCGATGTACCAGTTTCCGTTATCAAAGACGCCGATTCTGCCGGATTTAATCCCGCCGCGCACGCAACGGACATAAGCAGAGCCGGACTTATCGGAGCCGCTGACGCTGCTGTCATGGAAGCTTACGTACCACGCTTCTTTCGGAGCAGAAAAAAAGGTGGTAGATGCCCAGTAAGCCAATGGATAGGCATTTGGAAAGTATGTGGTGTTTATCGCTGGGGAGTATCTCGTACTGTCGTTTAATGACTCAAGCTCCTTGACGTCAGGCAGTCGCCAGTCCGAACGGCCGCCGAGGGAAAGGCCGTTGCAATAATCGAGCGCGGCTTGCCATGCCGCACTTCCTGGCTCGTCCTTCTGCCACATGAGGCCGGTGTTATTGTCAGTTATCGTACCGTTTCCATTATCCGTCAAGCCCTGTGCCGGATATTGTCCTCCGCGCACACACAGGACGGAATGGGACAACGCCTTGAGTTGGGATGAGATGCTGCAACTTCCCGTTCCGATATCGCTTTCATTCAGGTGCGCCAGCCATGCCTGGGAAGAATAACCAGCGTCGGCAGCAGACGACCAGCAATCGATGGGCAGCAACTCAGGTATCAACATCATACCTGTGTCTGCGTAGTTCGCAATGCTCATCAGTTCCTTGTCCGAAGGCAGGCGCCAGTCCGAATACCCGCCGAGACTGAGCAGGGCGCAGACATTCTGGGATGTCGGATTATACGTAGCATCATAAGTTCCGCTTGCCTGATACCAGTTGTAAGTGTTACCGTCATCCTGCTTCTGCCACATCAAGCCGGTATTGCGGTCGGTCATTGTTCCATCTCCACTGTCGGCCTGAGACATGGGGTTGATTGAATATGCCCCGTCCTCTCCGGTGCCCGAACAGGGAATGACGGTACCGGAGTCGTCATAGCATTGCGCCTGCCCTGTGTCAGGGAGCCTAAAGGCGTCTGCCGCTTTCGCCGAACCAAGATAAAGAAGGAGCAAGAAACCTGAAAAAATGGCCCTAAAGATCGGATGATTGAGACAGACTGCGAAAAATCCCTTTCCCTTTCGCATGATCCCTCCAATAAAAGATTGTTCTTCCAAATTCCGCTCGGCGGTCTGATGAAAAAATTATATAGCTGGGAAATCTGCATTTGCAATCAAAAACTCGTCGCATATGCAGTCCTATTGTTTTGAGGGCGCTTTTTAAAAACTCCCGCTTTACTTTGCCCATTCCTTGTGGCGTTGAAATCGAAAATGTTTTTTAATATACTTTTTTTATGAAGTACAGAAGTTTTGAGACAGACAGGAACGGACGGCTCACAATCTATCCTTCGCTGTACAGTCCGAAAAACAGACGCATTCGCTCTATGCTGCGGAACCTCATCGAGTTGCTGAGACAGTTGCTCGTCTCAGATGCCCATCGTAAATAGCGCTTACTGATCTTGTTGCGAGCAGCTTTTTTGCGGTCTTCCGGCAAAGAAAACCCTTGCCGAATGTCCGCAAATGAATTATCCTACACTGTACGCCTGTGGGGGGTATTCAGATTGTGCTGACAACGTTTCTCTGTTGGCGATGGCGCTCTACTTATTTCAGGAGGGAAGATGCCGGAAGAGAATTGTTGGGAATTCATGAAATGCGGGAAGGAAAGGCCGAATGTCATGGGCATATGCCCCGCTGTGACCGAGGTCAGGGCCGACGGGGTAAACGGCGGGTGTAATGGCGGCAGGGTCTGCTGGGCGGTGCCGGGGACGTTATGCGGCGGAAAGATCCAGGGGACATATGCACAGAAGCTCGTGAAATGCACCGAGTGTGACTTCCGCGCCAGGGTGCATGAGGATACTGCCTACCGCTTCAGGGCCGTATATCTCTGATTCAGAATTCCCTGTTTTCTTTTTTCTGCCATTTTGAGGTTATTCCTTTTTTAATTGGCCTGTCCGGCCCGATGCGTGATAATGTATCTAACGGCCATGAAAATGTTTTTCCTCTTCTTCCTTGTTCTAGTGCTCTTCGTTCCCCCTTCATGGGCGGATGAGTTTCTCAGCCTTACCGAGCATTCGAGGCCTTCCCTGCCGCGGGACTTTTTTCATCGTGATAATTTGAGAATTCAGTGGTGGTATTTCACCGGCCATCTCCGCGATGCAGATGGCTGGGAGTTCGGTTACGAACTCACCTTTTTCACCGTCGGCATCCAGAGGCGGCAGTACCGGTCGAGATTCGGCGCAAACGATATCTATATCACCCACTTCGCTGTTACGGACGTTATGAACCATAGCTATTCTTTTGCCGAGAAAACGGATTCCGGCGCCTTCGGATATTCCGGAGCCGATGCAAACCGGCTGAGGGTATGGGTAGATGGAAATACCCTTGAAGGCTCGGTGAAGAGAATGCATATCAGGGCGTCTTGCAAGGACGGTGATATCGATCTCGTGCTCGTGCCCCTGAAGCCTGTGGTGTTGAACGGCGAGGGCGGCTATTCGAGGAAGTCGGAGGAATCGCCCCTCCTTTCATCTCTTTACTTTTCCTATACAGACCTCAAGACCGAAGGGACGCTCAGGATCAAAGGGTCTGTCTTCCATGTCGCCGGAAAGAGCTGGTTTGACAGGGAACTTTCGTCAAAGTGGCTGAGCCCGGAAGAGACAGACTGGGATTGGTTTTCGATCCAGCTCGACGACAGCCGCGAGATCATGCTCTATCTTCTCAGGAAAAAGGACGGCACGACCGATCGTTTCTCGTCCGGCACCGTCGTCTATCAAGACGGCTCCTACAGACACCTCGCGCTGAATGATTTCAGCGTGAGGGTCCTTCGACACTACAGGTCGAAGAAGACGGGTGCCGAATACCCGTCGGGGTGGGAAGTCTCGGTCCCATCAGAAAAGATTTCGATAAGGATCATGCCGCTCGTTGAGGACCAGGAATTTATCGGGACCCGCTCTACAGGGAATCGTTACTGGGAAGGCGCGTGCAGTGTGGAGGGAAGCGAAAGGGGAAGGGCATATGTGGAGCTTACAGGATACTGAGCATGATAAGGCTTGAAGGAGTCGAGAAGTATTACGGCGAAGCGCATGTCCTCAAGGGGATAACCCTCGATATCGAAAAGGGAGAGTTCATATCTATCATGGGGATTTCGGGCTCGGGGAAGTCGACCCTCCTGAACCTTATCGGCGGCATGGACAGGCCGGAGACCGGAAGGATCATCGTCGGCGGGGAAGACATCACCTCATACCGGGAAGAGGAGCTGACCCTTTACCGCAGAAAGAAGGTCGGCTTTATCTTTCAGTTCTTCAATCTTCTTCCGAACATCACCGTCCTCGAAAATATCCGGATGCCGCTGCTCCTAAACGGCATCACCGATGAGGGGAAGGTCAGAGAGTTCATTCAGCGTGTCGGACTCGAGGGCAGGGAGGAGAGTCTCCCCTATCAGCTTTCCGGCGGCCAGCAGCAGAGGGTCGCGATCGCCCGGGCCCTCGTTCATGACCCTGAGATCATCCTTGCAGACGAGCCAACCGGCAGCCTCGACAGTGCGACCGGGGCCGCGATCATGACACTTGTGAAGGAGCTTGCCGGCGAAACAGGCAAGACGGTGGTCCTCGTGACCCACGAGGCATATCTTGCCGGGTACGCAAAGAAAATGGTGAGGATAAAAGACGGGATGCTGATGCCATGACCTTTCTGAGGCTTGTTGCGCTCTTTGTCCTTAGAAACATCAGGGAGGAAAAGTTCCTCACGTTTCTTTCGATAGCCGGCGTTGCGCTCGGCATCGGCCTTTTTGTCGGCGTCAAGGTTGCCTCTGACAGGGCGATTGCGTCGTTCGAGGCGCAGATTAGGGGCGCGGACCGGAATGCCAATTATGAGATACTCGACACCGCCGGGATAGATTTCGATGAAAGGATTTATCCGCGGATCAGGAGCATCGAAGAAAACAGCTTTCCTGTCCTGAAGGTAAGCGGATACCTTCCGGCTAACAGGGAGTCCGTCGACCTTGAAGGTCTTTACACTGCAAAGGCGGCAGGATTTCTGGGGGCCACAGGTAAAACGGCGTTCGATGTCATGGACTTTTATCGAACCCCAAACGGAGTCGCGATCACGAAACGGTTTGCGCGTGCGCACGGGATTGGGAAGGGAAGCGTGATCGACGCCCTTATCTACGACAGGAGATTCCCCCTGAAGGTCGTTGGCGTGATCGAAAGCGAATACCTTCCGGCAAACACCGTTTTCATGGATATAGGCAACTTTCAGGAGTATCTCGGGAAGGTCGGACTCCTGTCGGCGATAGACCTGAAAACCGACGAAAAGGCGGCCGACAGGATCCGGAAGATTCTCCCTTCGAATCTGACGGTCCAGGGGAGGGCGGAGATTGTCAGAAGCCGTGAATCGGTGCTGAAATCTTTCAGATACAACCTGCAATTTGTCAGCCTGATAGCGATACTCGTCGGCGTATTCCTCCTCTATAACACCGTCTTCATATCAGTGGTAAAACGGAGGACCGAGATAGGGATCCTGCGGGGCCTCGGCACAGGCAGGAAGACCGTCGTGATGCTTTTCGTAGTGCAGGGACTTATATTGGGAATCGCCGGTTCTCTGTTAGGCATAATCCTCGGACAGGTCGCCGCCTATTTTTCGGTCTTTGCCGTTGAAAGGACGATCTCGGCGATCTACAGTGCCATATCGGTTCAGGATTATCTCATTACGGCAGGCGATGCCCTCCTCGCCCTTGTGCTGGGTCTGGCCGTATCGCTTGCTGCGTCCGCTGTCCCTGCGTACGAATCGTCGAGGGTGAGGCCGAACGAGAGCGCAAAGGAAGGCTCATTCGAGGGCAAGTACAGAAAATACAAGGGACTCTTTGCAGTGCTCGGGATTATTCTGACTGGTGCCGGAGGGACCCTCTCGTGGTGCGATTACCGTTACACCCCTTTTGACTTTCCCTTCCTTGCCTACGCGGGGATACTTTTCATCATAATCGGATTTTCCTTCATCTCTCCGTTTTATCTGACGATGCTCCTAAGGGTGGCAAACAGGGCATCGGAACGGATATTCAGGGTGACGGGCAAGATAGCCGCAGGAGACATGAACGGCAATGTCTACAGGTTTTCAGTTGCACTGATGAGCGTTGCAATAAGCGGAGCCCTGATCATCGCCCTGCTGACCCTTATCTTCTCTTTCAGGGGATCGCTTCTTCAGTGGATCAACAGAAACATCGCAGCAGACGTATACGTAAAGCCTTCCGCATGCATCTCGAATTTCTGCTACTATCCGCTTTCTGAAAAGCTCCTGAAGGCGATCGAGGAATCCCCGGGTGTTGCCGGCGTCGACAGATTCCGGACGCTCTACATCGATTTCCGGGGGAGGAAGGTCGTTGCAGGCTTCGGCGATACGGAGATCACAAAGAGGTTCGCCATCGAACAGGAAGAGCAGGGTGTGCGTGAGACGGGCGCGGGCAGGGAGGTGGGGATATCGAGTTACCTCAGCGAGAAATACGACCTCAAAAGAGGCGACACAGTGGAGATCCCCACCCCGGCGGGGAAGGAGAAGTTCGTGATAGCCGACACGTTCAGCAGCTATTCCACGACATCGGGTTTTATCTACATGGACAGGAAATGGCTGAAAACTTTCTGGGGTCTCGACGATTCCACGCAACTCGGCATTTACCTCAAAAAGGGCGTTGATGCGGACGCGTTCATCAGGGAGCTGAGGGACCGCCTTGGCCCGGTCTACTCGGTGGACATCATGAACAACCGCGAGCTGAGGGATAGGGTTGTCTCAATCTTCGACAGGACCTTCGCGATCACCTATGCGATAGAATTCATCTCTATCGTTGTATCCCTGATCGGCGTCGTGAATACCCTGCTTGCAGTTGTGCTTGAAAGAAAGAGAGAGATCGGCATCATAAGATATCTCGGCGGCAGCTGGAGTCAGATAAAGGCTGTGCTCGTGATCTCAGCGGGCATCGTTGGCGTAGGCGGTATTCTCCTTGGCGCTGTCCTGGGGCTTCTGATGAGCATCATCTTCATCACCGTGATAAACAAGATATCGTTCGGCTGGGAGATACACTTTCATCTCCCGGTCCTTTACCTGGCACTCGTGACGTCCGCCCTTTTTGTAACCACGCTCGTTGCCGGCCTGATTCCGGCCAGGGTAGCCAGGAGGATAGACCCGAAGAGGTTTGTCAGCTTCGAATAGAGCTCCAGGGCTCAGTATGATCAGATGGTGGCTTCCGGGGATAACTTCTTCCTGGAGATGGATGTTTTTGCCGGGAGTTTGGGAGCCTTCTTTTTGACCTCAGCAGAAGCCGCCTTTTTTGCTGCTGCTTTCTGGGGCGAGGCTTTCACCGCGGCCTTTGGGGCTTGGGTCACAGGCTTCTGCGCCTTCATGACTGCATCCTCCTTCGCCATCTGAGCCCTTACGATCTTTTCCGCCTCAAGCCAATCCTCTTCGTGGCAATTATCTCTCCTCCCTTTCTTTTCATAAAGTTCATAAGCCACTTTCGCGATCCTGTCATGCAAAGCCTTATTCATGTTGTCCTCCGTTTTTTGATTATCCTGATGTTCAGAACACCAGTATAGAAATGCTACCACTCTTTTGAGCGGTCTGCAACCGCAGGGTCAGATTTTTTGGCAGGTCACGGGACGAGGATGATCTTCCCGCAGGCACGGCCTTCCATAATCTCATGATGGGCGCGTGGAGCCTCTGATAACGGCATTTCCCGGCCGATGACCGGACAGAGCGTTCCGCACTCGAAGCCCGCGGCAAGGGCCCCATGGATGCCCTGCATCTCGCTTGCATCTGCGTTCATCAGTACCATGCCCAGGATCGCCGCATCCCTTCTCATGATCTCCCTCGGATCGATATCGACACGGCCCCTGCTGCCGACTATTACGACCCTCCCGTTTTGTGCGAGTATTCCGATGTCCCTTCCCATGTTCACGTTTGCGAGCATCTCTATGATCACATCCACCCCTTTTCCACCCGTAAGCTCGAGGATCTTTGCGGGATGTTCGGGATCGTTATGGTCGAAGACGTGGTCTGCGCCCTGGGCAGCTACGAGGGCCATTCCCTTTTGGCTTCCGCTTGTTCCGATGACATGCATACCTGCCGCCCGTGCCAACTGCACTGAGGCGATGCCAACGCCCCCGCTTGCGCCGTGCACAAGCACCACATCACCGGCAACGGCCCTGGCGCGGCTGAAGAGGGCTCGATATGCGGCCGCATAGGGTATGCCCATCGAGGCCCCCTGTGCAAACGTCGCCCCTTCCGGAAGCGGATAGACCTGCGATTCCCCGCAGAGCGTCCTTTCCGCATAGGAGCCGGAGAGCGTTCCTGCGGTATAGACCCTGTCGCCGGGCAGGACGCGGCTGACGTCTTCTCCCGCCGCCTCGACCACTCCTGCGGCGTCCATGCCGGGGGTGTAAGGCAGGATAGGCCGTATTGCGTACGATCCGGACCGTATGTATGTGTCGACCGGGTTCACCCCTATCGCGTAAATCCTCACTACAACCTGGTCGCGGCCGGGCTTCGGGTCACCGATTTCTTCGATATGCATGACTTCAGGAGGGCCGAACTCATGGACGCGTATCGCCTTCATCGTTTCCTCCTCATCTTTATTCCGGACATCGTTATTACATAGCAACATAGCACGGAAGCGGACCCATTTCAATCCGGGCAGACCGCAGCATCAGGCCGGGCTGGAATGACGGTCTGGTGACGGAAAAAAAGTGGCGTGCTAAGTTAGAATAAATAGTGAGGCAGAGGCTGTATCTGAAGTTGGGAGACAGGGTCAAACACCTCAAGTTCTTCGGATGGGGAGAGGGCGAGGTAATCGAGGAGAAGCATTCTTCCCTGTCCGGCGGGTTCTGTATGGTCAGGATACTTTTTGACGACGGCATCGAGAGATCGTTCATCAACGATCTCGATCACCAGCACTGCTGCTACTATTTCGGTATACGCATCCTCTGAGGCCGGGGCCTATAGGTTTCCTCTCAACTGCTCGGCACGGAGGACCCTTCTGATTGCCAGCCTGTATGCGGCACGCCTCATCCTGCAGCTCTCCTCATGGCAGAGGGCGTAAACATCGTTGAAGGCGGTGATCATGACCTTCTTTAATCTGTCGAGCACCTTTTCTTCTTCCCAGTAGTCATTGTTAAGGTTCTGGCTCCATTCGAAATAGCTCACCACGACCCCGCCGGCGTTGGCCAGAATATCGGGAATCAGCATTATCCTTTTGTTAAAGAATATCTCGTCCGCCTCTGTTGTCGTCGGCGCGTTGGCCAGTTCAAGGACGATCTTCGCCTTCACGTCGCTTGCGTTTCCTGCGTTCAACTGGTCGGAGAGGGCCGCCGGGATGAGGATATCGCAGTCACAGGTGAGAAGCTCATTATTGGTGATGTCTCTGCTTCCCTGGAATCCGCATACGCTTCCGTTTTCGCGTTTGTGTCTCATCACCGCTTTTATGTCGAGGCCGCTTGCGCTGTATATGCCGCCTTTCGAGTCGCTCACCGCAACGACCCTGTATCCCTTTTCGTAAAGGATGCGGGCCGCGTTTTCGCCCACATTCCCGAAACCCTGCACCGCAACACAGACCTCGCTTACGTTCATCCCCGTTTTCCTTAGCGCCTCTTCGAGCACGTAGATGCCGCCGAGCGATGTCGAATAACGACGCGCCCTGCTGCCTGCAAGTTCCAGAGGCTTTCCGGTAACTACCGCGGGGATGTGCCGTCCCTTTATCCTCTCGTATTCGTCCATAATCCAGACCATGATCTTCTCATCCGTATAGACATCCGGCGCGGGGATGTCTTTGTATGGCCCTATATGCTCTGCGATGGCACGGATGTAGCCGCGTGTCACCTGCTCGAGCTCGTTTCTGCTGAGTTCCTTGGGGTTTACGACGACCCCTCCCTTCGAGCCCCCAAAGGGGATGTCCACCACCGCGCATTTGAGGACCATCAGAAATGCGAGGTCTCTTACATCGTCGATCGACAGTTCGGGATGAAAACGGATGCCGCCCTTTGCCGGTCCGCGCGCGTCGTTGTACTGGATCCTGTGGCCGACGAACATCCTGACCTTCCCCGAGTCCATCCTGACCGGGAAGTGGACCGTAAATGAGCGCCTCGGCATGTCGAGGAGGTCCAGTTCACCGGCTGTCAGCCCGAGATCGGAATAAAGCTCGCCGAGTTCGCTGATGCATAATTTGCAGAGGTTTCTGTCGTCCTTGTGCTGCCTTTCGTGGTTTTTGCTGATCAACAATTTGTACCTCCTTTCACCGGTACAACGTGCGGCCGATGGTCTCAGGACATTATTACGCTATTTTAATAGAAAATCCAGACGAAATCTCTGGCTGATTGTCCCGAGTACTGATCGTCAGGCCGGCATGGCGACTTTCCCGAAAACCCTTGACAGCTCTGCTGTTAGCGATAAACTTGAAACACGCCACGGAGATGGCCGAATTCCGTTGCGGAGGATCCAATGAGACAGAGGAGGATCTCTTGAAGAGGTCAGGGGAAAAAGGACCCGATGATGTAAAGGCGGAGACGGTAACATGAAATCAACGGAGCGGCCGGCAGCCGAAGGCATCCTGTTTACGGACGAGTATCAGCTCACCATGGCGCAGCTCTATTTCAGGATGGGCCTCCACGAGACGGACGCCCAGTTCGATCACTTTTTCCGCCACTATCCGGATTTTGGTCCTCACAAGGCGGGCTACTGCATCAATGCGGGACTCGAATGGCTTCTGGACTGGATGCGGGAATCCCCTTTCAGGGACGAGGACATCGAGTATCTGGCGGGCCAGAGAAGCGGATCGGGAGGGAAGGTCTTCGGAGACGACTTCCTCGCATGGCTCCGGAAAAACGGCAACTTCGAAAGAATTACGGTGCAGGCGATCCCCGAGGGACGTGTTGTCCATCCCAATGTGCCGCTCACCGTTGTCAGGGGCCATCTCGCAATGGCCCAGATACTTGAGACTCCCCTTCTGAACCATCTCAATTATCAGACCCTCATCGCAACCAGGGCGGCGCGCATCCATGACGCAGGGAGGGGCAGGCCCCTGATCGAGTTCGGAATGAGGCGCGCCCACGACAAGGGAGCCAACGCAGGCGCAAGGGCCGCGCTGATAGGAGGGGCAGACTTCACGTCGAATGTCGGCATATCCCATGTGCTTGGATACCCCCCGAAGGGGACCCACGCCCACAGCATGGTACAGGCATTCATGGCCCTCGGCGAAGGCGAGATCGGTGCGTTCAGGGCCTATGCCGATGTCTATCCCGACGACTGTCTCCTCCTCGTCGATACGGTCAATACACTTGAAAGCGGAGTCCCCAATGCGATCAGGGTCTTCGAAGGGCTGAAGAAGAAGGGGCACAGGCCGGTGGGCATCCGTCTGGACTCTGGCGACCTTGCCTATCTCGCGGTTCAATCGGCAAAGATGCTCGATCAGGCGGGGTTCAGCGACACAAAGATAGTGATCTCAAACGAGCTTGACGAACACGTCATCTGGCAGATAATCACACAGATTCAGGATGAGGCGCCCCGAAACGGGATGGACGCAGATCATGTCATAAACAGGCTTATCTACGGTGTCGGCACGAGGCTGATCACCTCACAGGGACATTCGGCGCTGGGAGGGGTCTACAAGCTCGTTGCGATAAGACAGGGACAAGAGTGGATACCCGCAATCAAGATCTCCGAGACCCCCGAAAAGACGATCAACCCGGGGTTCAAGATGATCCGGCGGATATACGATGCTCGCAGCAAGGCCACTGCTGATCTGATATGCAGGGAGAGCGAGAGGCCGGAGGATATGGAAAGCATGGTCCTTCGCCACCCTGTTGAACGTGCCAAGTCGCGGACTCTCGACAGAAACGATATCTCGGGCATGGAACCCCTGCTTGTCGATATCATGGTGGAGGGGAAGGTGGTCTGCGAGCTGCCGTCTATAGAAGAGATGAGAAGAGTCAGGAACGACGACATGGCCCGTCTCGATGCAGGCGTGAAACGACTCGTCAACCCGCACGTCTACCACGTTTCCCTGAGCGAACAGCTATGGGAGTTGAAACAACAGCTTATCTTATCGGCACGTTAGGCGCTTGCCTGGTTCAGCAGCATTAGCGATGAATCGTCCAGCTTCAGGTTCGGTGCCTCAAGAAGCGCCCTGAGTTGATCGGGGTTCGTTGCGCTTGCGATGGGTGCGGTTATCCCGGGACGCGAGATCAGCCACGCAAGGGAGACAGCAGCAGGATTCGTCTGGTGGTGTTTTGCCACCCTGTCAAGGGCATCGAGGATCCGAAGACCCCTCTCGTTAAGGTATTGCCTGGCCATCTCTGCCCTCACCCTTCCGGCAAGGTCGGCTCCGGACCGGTACTTTCCGGTGAGAAATCCGCTTGCAAGCGAAAAATAAGTCAGCACACCCAGGCCCTTCTTCAGGCAGAGCGGCTGCAGGTTAGCCTCATAATCGGCGCGGTCATACAGGTTGTAAAGCGTCTGAAGGGTGCGGTAACAAGGAAGATCGCGCTGTTCACAGATCTCCAGCGCCCGCGCCAGGCGCTCCGCAGTGTAGTTCGAGGCGCCTATTGCCCTGACCTTTCCCTGGCCGATAAGGACCGCGTAGGCGTCAAGGGTCTCTTCTATCGGTGTCTCCTGATCATCGAAGTGGGACTGATAAAGATCGATGTAGTCCGTCTGGAGCCGCTGCAATGACCTTTCGACAGCGCGTAGGATATAGGATTTCGAAAGCCCTTTCTCCCCGGGGGCAAGCTCGCTTCCCACCTTCGTTGCTATCACGACCTTCTGCCTCTTGCCGCTTCGTTTCAGCCATCTCCCGATAATGGTTTCCGATTCCCCGCCCCTGTTTCCGGGTACCCACTGAGAGTACGAATCAGCGGTGTCTATCATGTTGAATCCCGCAGACGTAAAGGAGTCGAGGAGCCTGAAGGACATCGCCTCGTCCGCCGTCCACCCAAAGACGTTGCCTCCGAACGCAAGCGGTGCGACCTCTATCCCCGAACTGCCGAGCCTTCGCTTTTGCATGTTTATCCCTTATTGTGCCTTTAATCCGCCAGTCTGATAATGCCTTTCTGGATCGCGAATTTTATCAGCTCAGCCTTGGAACGCATCTCCAGTTTCTCGCTTATGTTCGTTTGGTGTGCGATAGCAGTCTTGACACTTATCCCCAAAACCGAAGCAATTTCCTTGTGGGTATTTCCTTCGGCGATGAGTTTCAGGACCTGTTTTTCGCGGTCCGTGAGACGATCGTAAGGATCGGCGGCTTCCGACTTTTTCCCCACATAACCTTCGATTACCTTCGACGCTATGGCGGAGTGAATATACGACTCCCCCCTTGCAACCGCCCTTATGGCCGCGATGAGTTCCCCACCGACGGCCCTCTTCAGGATGTACCCTGAAACGTTCGCCTTCAGAAAGCGGTTCACGTATTCCATGTCGTCATACTGGCTGAGGACGATTACCTTTACATCGGGTTCCCGTTTCTTGATCTCGACCGTGGCCTCAAGGCCCCCGAGACCGGGCATTGCGATGTCCATGAGCACTATGTGTGGTTTAAGACGCGTAAGCTTCTCTATCGCCTCCATTCCGTCGGACGCCTCGCCGACCACTTCCACGTCTTCATAGAACTTCAACAGGGCTGTTATGCCCTCCCTGACAAGCGCGTGGTCGTCGACGATCATCACCCTTATCTTAGACATCGCTTCCTCCGAGATGACTCAGCGGCACCCTCACGGAGATCCGGGTCCCCTCTCCGGGAACGGAATGCATCGCAAGTTTTCCCCCGAGAAGTGAGGCCCTTTCCATCATTCCCACGATTCCGAGCCCCCTGCGGTCTTCGGCGGGATGACTCAGGAGTTCCTGGACGTCGAAGCCTCTTCCGTCGTCCTCCACGCAGACGCTCAGGGAAGTCTCGTCAGCGGTAAGCGTTACGAATACGTTTCTGGCCTCCGCATGCCTCGCAATGTTGATGACCGACTCCTGGACAATCCTGAAAAATAGAGTTTCGATCCTTGCGGGGAACCTCTTCTTCGGAAAGTTTTCTGCACCCGAATGGTACTCCACGCCCTTCGGTCCCAGATGTTTATCGAGGAGCCAGACGATGGCCGCATCCAGGCCGAGGTCATCCAGGATAAGGGGCCTCATGTTATGGATAAGATTATGGATATCGTCAAGGGTCTTGACCATCATTGTTCTCATTTCATCGATCTTCTGGGATGTGACCGCCTCAGGGTTGAGCTTGCATATCTCCAATTTTATCAGGAAAGCCGAGAGATCCTGCAGTATCTCGTCATGGAGACCCCTTGCTATCCTCTTTCTTTCCTCCTCCTGGGAAGAAATGACTCTTCGCAAAAGCTGCTCCACTCTCTGGCGGCTTTTCCGTATCTGCTCCGTTCTTACTGCCACGCGATGTTCCAGCTGGGCATTGTGGCTTTGGATGCTCTCGAGGGATTCGGCGAGCCTCTTCCTCATGGCGTCGAAACTCCTGCTGAGCACAAGTATTTCGTCGCCGCCCAGATTGCCCACCGGCTTCGAAAGGTCGCCCCCTGCGATGCGGTTTGTTGCGGAAATGAGCGACTTCAGGGGCTTCACAATGCTTTTGCTCATTCCCACAGCAAACACGATCGAGGTCAGAATGAAAATAATAACGAGAAGCAAAAAATTCTTCTGAAGGTTCCTTGATGGCGCGAACAGTTCTTTCTTCGCCTCTCCGACTACCACTGCCCAGGGAGCGATCTTAAGGGGAACGACTGAAAGAATGTCATAATTCTTCTCCTTGGGGGTTGCAGGCATATGGCCATGCCCGCATTCTATCATCCCGGGCTCGCCGCCTTTTATCATTCTGCTGATTTCCCCTTCATGGTCATGGTGCCCGAGCACGTCCGAGGGATTATTGGAGGCGATCACCACCTCGTTGAGATCCACTATTTCGATGTAGCTGTTTCCCCCGAGCTTTATGCTCCTCAGAATGTGGTTTATGAATGGATAAGAGGGATTCAGAACGCCTCCGGCGACGCCCACGATGTTGTTCTCCCTGTCCCTCAGGGGCACCATCATGAATATCACCTTTTCCTTGATCGGCTCAAGAGTGAACACGCCCGAAACGACAGGCTTTCCGTCGTCAAGTACCCGGTTTACGGAATCCAGATAGGAGAGGTTCCGGAAATAGCTGTCACGCGGCGGGTAGGTCAGAAGTTCGTTGCCTTGCCTGTCCAGGAGAAAGACGCCGTCGGTGAAAAGGGAATACTTATACGCGGTTTCCAGCGCCCTGCTTTCCGGCTCCCAGTCGCCGTCGTTCAGGTCGACGCTGCCCGACAGAGAGATGTCATAGAGCCGGTTAAGGTTGTTTTGAAGGGACGACTCGATGTAGTCGGCCACAATTTTCGCCATCGTGACCCTGTTTTTAAGGGAGCGGTTTATGCTGGCATGGACAGTCAGATAGCTGATAATGCTCAGCGTTGATGAGATGATTACCACATTAAGGATTATCGCAACGGTTATCTTCTTTTGCATTCATATCCGCGTTTTCAATAAAAAAGGTATCCCATTACGCGGCCACTGTCAACTTTCGGTCTCCTGTCGTCTTCCGTGTTTTATATCATTCCTTATGACCTCAAGCTCCCCGTCTTCGAGGGAGAACCCGTAAAGCCTCTCGAATTCAAGGGGATGTTCCCTTATCATGCGGTCCACCGAAATCCTTCCGGTGAACATGGCCGTATCCACAGGAAAGACATCCGGGCTGAATATGGAGTTATAAACGTGCCATAGCGCGGTGATGAGGAAAATCATCATCGCAACGCTTGTGTGCAGTGCCTTCGCTGCCGGTATGACCGACCCCGGCAGATACCTCGCCGCCAGGGTTGGAAGCCACAGGATCAGTCCGGTCACGAGCATGATCAGGCCGCCGGTGAGGATGCCCCAGTACTCGAACTTCTGTTTATAGTCATACCTGTCGCAGCGGGCCGGCCTGTTTGTCACGCCGAAGTAATATTTGAGATTGTCCAGTGCATCGGTAAAATCCTTCTTCCCGATCAGGATGGACGGCTGCCATCTTCTCAGCATGACGCCGCAGAAGGCCACGAGGACGTGCTGGATCATAAGGCATGCGAACGCCGTCCCCGCGACGCGATGGGAAAGACGGACGGCATCGATACCCCCGAGGGTCATGACGAACCACTGCGAGAGTTCAAGATCGTAGAATTTCTGGGAAAGCCCTGTGGCAACGAGAACTGCAAAGAGCGCCGCAACAAGCCAGTGCTCGATTATCCGGTATACGGAAAATCTTCTGACATGAACTTCCTTGTCCGCTGAATCTTTCATCGCCCCTCCCTATCGGTTGATTGCGTACCGCCAGATGTGAAGCAGTATCTGCAGAAGCAGGCCTATGATCATTACCGGCATGAAGATCTCGTATATCTCGTTCACCACGCAGACCAGCGACGCCTTGTTCATGCCGGGCTCATAATGGGACAGCCAGGCGCTCGGGAAATTCTCATTGGCGTCCCTGTGGCATTTCTGGCACCGCTTCACGAGATTAGCCTTCATTATCCTCGCATCCGCCCCCACGGTCCTGCTTATGTTATGGGTCCCGTGGCAATCGGTACAGACAGCTATCGGTTTCCCCGGCATGTAGTGTTCGCCCCTTTGCATCTTGTAAAACCCGAGAGTGACCCCATGGAAATCCGACAGGTAGCTCTTCACCACCTCAGTCGAAAGGCCGTACTTGCCCACTATCTCCCTCTTGGCGTGGCAGTCTCCGCACATCTCGGGTATTCTTTCATGGTATTCATTTGTGCGCGGGTCCCTGATGTCGTGCGCCCTGTGGCAGTCGACGCATATCGGGACGTCCTGGTTGTGTTCGTCCAGAAGGGCCTTTCCGTGCACGCTCTGCGCGTAGATGTCGTAAATATCCTTATGGCACTGTTTGCACCTTTTGCCGCTCAGGATCTTTTCGACCCTTCCTTCACGTATGGAATGGCTGCCGTGGCAGTCGGTACAGACCGGGGCGGAGAGGTTCCCCTGGCTCAGAAGGGTGAAGTGGATGCTCTCAAGGGTCTTCGTGTACTTGTCGAAGTGGCATCTCCTGCAGCCCTCCGAACTTGCGATCGCAAAATCCCTCCTGGTCCGGAAATTTCTCTTCGGATGGCCCTTCGAGGAAAAGCCGAAATGACAGTCCGAACAGCTGAGTTCCCGGTGGACAGATGCCTGAAGCGAAGAGGTATCCACCATTGCGGCGAGACTCTCGCCGTCTCTGAAGACCATCTTAGGCCTGCCGGCGTGACAGTTCAGACAGAACTCACGCTCACTGCCGAGCACCTTTCCTCCCTTGGCCGGAAATATGGCGTGGGCTTCGTGGCAATCGGTGCATACTGGGGAAATTCCCTCCTTGTACTCTTCGAGGACCGCTTCGTGTACGGGTTTTTTCCGGAGCTGTTCTGCGCCATGACAGCGTCTGCAGACAACCGAGGCCCGTATCCTGTATTGCTGTTTACTCCTGAATGTCCTGTCCGGATGGGCATCGCCTGAAAAGTCCGCGTGGCAGGCGATACAGGCGAGATGACTGTGTACGGAGGCCTTGAACCTTTCGGGGTTCACATAGGCTGCCACCGTCTCATTGTTCTGGAATTTCTTGACGATGCCGCGGTCACCGTGGCATCCGAGACATGTATCGGGCCCGCCCTGGAGGGCGTTTTCTTCCGCGCAGACCGTAGCAGATTGACCCGGTACGAGACCGATAAAAGAAAAGAGGAAGAAAATTATGAAAACATTTTTTCCCATCATCAACCCCCCAATGGCGGTCTCACTGCTTTGGCTGACGGGCATCCCTCCGGCACGCAACAGACGTTCCGAAGGGATACCCAGACTATACCACAAAAAGAGCCCATTAGTGAGAGTCCTCGTATCCGGGCTCCGACCTGAGGACCGGCAGCCTGTTGAGGATCCATCTGAATACAAGAACATGAAGCGTCGCGATGCACAGAACAACGGCGACCTCTCTCCACGGCGGAATTATATGGTGCAGATGGTGGGGGAGGTTCCAGTTAAGGGCGATTATGGAAACATTGATCCTGTTGACGATAACCCCCACGACTGCGTAAAAGGCGGAAAACCGCACCATGCGGACGCTGTTTTTCTTGACGCCGTAGGTGAATGACAGGGCCGGAAGAATCAGAAACCCTATCATCTCGACGAGGAACCAGTGGCCCCAGCCCGTGCTCAGAAGGTCCCAGTTGTCGTCATGCGCAATCCCGACGACCTTCAGAGCAAGGTAAACGAACATTCCCACCGCAGCCCCTTTTCCAAGGCCGATTGTCAGCTTGTCGAGGTTCTCCGTAAACCCGCGGTCGGTCTTGTCTCTCAGGAAACGCATGGCGAGCGTACTTACGACGATCACCATCGCAAGGGCCGCATAGATGCTCGAACTCAGGAAGAAGACCGGCAGGTACGAGGAATACCAGAGTGGGTGAAGTTTGCCGGGGGCCAGTAAAAACATGGCGCCGAGGGCAGACTGGTGGAGCGTAGAGAGAATGATGCCGGCTATGGTCATCCCGATGGTTATCATGGAGGCCCATCTCCTGACCCTTCTGGACTTCAGCCACTCCAGTATTGCGGGGCTGAATTCAAGGAACTGGACCGTGAGGTAGGTGGCCACATGCCAGGCAACGAGGAAGAGGACCGAGGCGGTTCCAAACCCCATGATCATGGGATAGTATATCCGCCACGGACGTCCAAGGTCGGTCAGCAGATAGATGACCGCAAAGAGGTATCCCAGGAAACCCGTGAGAACGCCGAGTCTCACGAGAGAGTGATACCTCCTGAAACCGAAGATGTAATAGGCGGTGGCCATAACGAAACCTGTCGCCGAGAGGGGAACGCCTCCGAAGAGTCCCCAGCCAAGGAAAAGGCCCCACGGATAGTCATGAGAGGCGTGGGTCACCAGGGAGAGGCCGACAATGAACCTCATCACCATAAGGGGCAAACCGATACTCAGTATGACCGCCGCAATCACATTGAAGGGAGTGATCAGTTTTCTTGCATATTCGGGCCAGGTCATTCCCATAAGAAGCTTGTCCATAAACCAGGCCCGGAAGTTGTCCGTTCTTATCGCGTATCCGTTTGCCATTATTTTCCCTCCTCTTTCTTTTCAGACTGCGACTTTTCCTGGGAGATACCGTCTCTGTGGCGCACGGCGGCATAACACATCCCGAAAAGCGCCGGCCAGACCGTAAAGACGAGCGGCACGGATGAAAGGAATCCCTTCGTCTGTTCCACAAGAGGGGTGGTCGGAAGGTTCGTCGGAAAGCCGACCTGATCAAAGGGGACACCCGACAGATACAGCCAGTTGGTGCCTCCGACCTCGTTTTCTCCGTAGATGTGGTCGATATACTTGTCGGGATTCTTGGCGATCCTGTCTCTTGCGATCTTCAACAGTTCATCCCGTTTGCCGAATGTGATGGTACCCGTAGGACATGCCTCCGCGCATGCCGGCATGCCCCCCTTCTTTATCCTGTCGTAACACAGTATGCATTTCATTATTCTTGGTTTCAGCGCGCTGTCGTAATCGTAGGCGGGCACATAAAACGGGCATGCGACCATGCAGTAGCGGCAGCCGAAACAGAGCTCCGGGTTATAAAGGACCGCCCCTTCCGGGGTCTTTGTGTAGGCATGAATGGGGCATGCCGTGGCGCAGGCCGGCTCCTTGCAGTGGTTGCACTGGATCTTACGGTATACCGGCTTGTCCTTGTCTTTAGGGTTGTCGTATCTGTTTACGACCGTATAGGCATACTGGGTCGGTCTCCTCTTTTCGTCAAAGACCGCCTTGTCGTCAAAGGGCGCTGCAGGCTTCGGAAGCTTGTTCACCTTGTTGCATGCCTCTTCACAACTCCTGCACCCGACGCATTTGGTCAGATCTGTCAGGCAGCCGTAACTGTTCGGCCATCCGCCGAATTCTTTTGCCGAGGCTTTCGAGTAGCTGCCGATAAGGGCGGTACCGCCGATTGCGGTCACCGTACCCAGGAACTGCCTCCTCGACATCCCCGATCTTTTGCCGGGCTCATCGGTTTTCCCGGCCGCCTCTTCGTTTTTATTTTCATCATCAGGGTCGATATTTTTTTCGATGCGAGCCATAATTCCTCCTTTTAATCAACTCTTCTTCTGCGTGTTCGGCCCCTTCTTGCCATGGCACAGATTGGTGCAGCCCGTGGGACTGATTCCCACATCCCCCATCCCCCGGTGGCACTGGAAGCATTGCTGGTGGTATGCGGTCTTCAGTCCGGGCATCCTCGGATTGGAGGGATCATAAGAGCCGTGGCAGTTCTTGCAGGCCATGAAATTGTTGACCACGGAATTTCTGAACATTGAGGCATCGAGCGAGTGGCATTCCTTGCAGGGCAGGGTGCCGAAATTGCCGTGCTGGTGGTGGCACGTTCCGCAGTTGCCGGCAAGGCTCGTGTGTTTGGCGTGATCGAAGAACACCGGATCATACTTGTCCGAGAGGCTGTCCAGTGTCGTCGTCGTCGGTGCCTTCGCAGTGTCTCCGGCAAATACGTATGGAGCACAAAAGATGAAGATGGCTGTTATTGAGAGTAACAAAACAGTGTTTTTCATGAAATCTCCTCCTCCGCAATTTCCGCAGGGGGATATCCGGACTCAGTGCCGCTCCCCCCCATAGGAAATCGCTTCCGTTGTAAGGGCTACCCTCCGAGGGTCATTCCTTCTCATCCGTCTTCTTCTCCCCCCGATCCTTCCCCTTCTTCCGGCCCGCAAGATATGCCTCCGACGGTCTCCAGCCGAAGGCCGCTTCCTTGCCGAGGGCCCCCAGGAGGCCGCCCATCGCTGCCGAGAAGATCGCATAGGCAAAGACAAAGGGAACGGCGATAACATAGGCCAAACCGATGAACGGTGCCCTGACGATCATGCCGATCGTCCTGAAAACATTTTCCTTGCCCGCTTCCCTCATGTAGGCGATATCTTCCCTTCCTGTGTTGACAAGGGTCCTGAAGGGCCTTGGTTTTAGAAACTCCCAGAAGAGAATGAACCCGGCGATGAACGATATGGATATGAGATACTCGACTATCTTTACGTGGGTGATGAAATCAAACAGTGTATGCATTTTCTCCTCCTTCTCGCAGACATCACGGCGTTCGCCGGATGTCCTTGCAGGTTAGAATAATCGCCCATGGCTACGAATCGTTCGGATATTTCCCTTTCTTCGTGCCTTTTTTCTTCTTGCCGCCCAGATAGGCCTCACCGGGCCTCCAGCTGAAAGATACGAGATTGCCAAGGAGTTCTACCATCGCTGCCATCAACTTTCTCCCTGCCATCGCTGAAATGGCGATGATGGAGAGAAACGGCAGTGCGATCACGTAGGCCAGCCCCACGAACGGACCGACCAGCAAACTCAATGCCTTTCTCCCTCCGCTGTCTTCTTCATTGTATGCTGTCATCTGTCTCACCTCCTTCCGGATTTTCCTTTTATTCGTTGTTCTTGATTTGACTATATCAAAAGGATTCCGGCGACTGAATTGGAAGAAATACCTATTTCCATAGGAAATTCTTCCTACCTGGAGGGAAAAAGTGGCTGTACGCTATGATCTGAGGGTCTTATCGAAGCATGCTTTCGGCGATTTTGAGCAGGTCAAAGGGCCGGGACTTCATCGCAACCGTTATCCTGTACTTTCCTTCGATCCAGGAGATGCGGCTTCGGGGCTCATCATTTTTGCCCACGCCCACCTCGAGAAAGGCCTTTCTCCCTTTCAACGGGTAATTGACCTTCTCGGTCACCCGGGATATACCGACCTTGTCGTCCTGCATGAAGCGCGCACCGGCATCGACCTGAGATATGGTGAGGCCCACGTCTCCTTTATCCACATCCCTGAATTCCATCACTATCGCCGTATAAGGCCTGGTCTGGGCCCATATGAGGGTGGGGGGCCACCTGAAACTCTGAGGGAAGTATGAAGGGATGTATATTTCCTTTATGTCTAATTTCGAGCTGGCCTCGTCGATACTCTTATACTGCCTGACGAAACCGTCCTGAACCGCAGAGGGGACCCAGTTCAGAAGCTTCAGTGCGCCGATAAGGAGCAAAACCGTCAGTCCGAAAGACATATATCCGATCATTCTTTTTCTCATTGTCTTTTCCTGTCCTCACACAACGAAATAATTGATTATGATCATCGCTGCGAAGGCGAACGAGAATTTGGTCCATTCGCCTCCTCCCTTTTCTGCGGCCGGTTTTTCGAGTCTTTCGATCCTGCTTTGTATATGCATAAAATGGCTGTATTCTTCAAGAGAACCCTTGAGATCGGGAACCTGTGCAACCTGCGCAGCCCTGCCGCCTTCATCCTGCGTGCCATAGAGTTTTCGCAATGTCTCGGCAAGGGCATGGGGCCTACCGGTCAGGGATACGGCCATGTCGTCACAGATCTTTTCCTCGTCCTGCGTTGCCCTCCTGAATTCGAGGAGCACCACGGGATTGAAAAAAAGGAGTATGCGAAGGAGGAAGATGATCAGGAGCATCGGGCGCTTGCTTCTTTCTATGTGGGCCATCTCGTGGGCGACGGCGGCCTGCAGCTGCACGGCAGAAAGCGTCCCGACGAGTCCGGAAGAAAGGTAGACCGCAGCCGTCCTGCCGGTGGTCGAAAAAATGACATTTTCGTCGTCATCGAGAACGATTATCTCGGGTTTCTCCCGTGGCAGACAGGCCAGAGCCCTGACAACGGCAGAGTTGTCGCAATATTTAACTTCGTCTGTTTCTCCGCGTCTCGAATCCAGAGTGTGGCGCACAACCGGCAGGAGTTCCTGCACCAGAAAGATCATTGTTGTGAAAAATAAGATGAAAAGGAAAAATATCCCCAGAGGCACCTTTCCCCAGAGCGCAAGATGCAGCCACCGATAACTGTCGAAGAGCGCCTCATGCCTGAAAAAAAACGATCCCCTTCCGGGATTGATGATCTGATAAAGGGGAAAAGAAAAGATCGGGAAGATGATGGCAAGAAAACGGAACCTCTGGGTAATCCTGGGGTCGCTTATCTCCCAGACCTTTATTGCGCCGTCTGTCAGGACGGCGCATATCAGCAGATGAAAGAAAGACTGGGTCACATACATGCCGGGATATGAGCCGAAGAGACCGGAAAGGTTCATGGTCTGCGGAAAAGACTCCTTTGATAAGATATGGCAGCGATATTTCCCACCGGCACGCTCCATCCCGGACAACCGGGGTCGCCGATATGGAAGGCCGCGCGACCCCTCACGTGTCCTGCATAGACTTCGGCAATTCGGCCGGTTGCCCGAACGTCTTG
Source organism: Thermodesulfovibrionales bacterium (assembly GCA_033853975.1). Taxonomy (GTDB): domain Bacteria; phylum Nitrospirota; class Thermodesulfovibrionia; order Thermodesulfovibrionales; family UBA6898; genus JAWOKY01. The sequence continues at coordinate 21,671 of JAWOKY010000025.1, read as the reverse complement.
GGTCTTCCGGTGCGGGCCGTGAGGAAATTATAAATTGCGGTCGCAATAACCTTCTTGTCGGTTTCCGCATGCTCCTCGAGTATCCTTTCGAAGACGAGACCGCCGTTGGTTGCCGTCAGGCGGCCGCCCGAGGCTATGGACTGGAGTATGCCGTTGCTGATTTCGACCACGATTCCCATTACGTCCATCTGTCCTTTGCGGTCGATGCCCAGGGCCTCGTAGAAATTCTCTGCACGGTGGTTGAAGCCGTGGTCAGTGGTATAGTCGATTTCCTTGGGCTGCAACCTGCGATAGTAGTTGGACGGGTCATTGGCAAGGTATTCCATCACCTCGCCAAGACACATCGCCTTTTGGTGGTTGTCACCCGGCCCTTCGAGGGCGGTGAGGATATACTCCACGCCTTTTGACTTCGGCCCGACGCCCAGATAGGACATGAGGAGCGTGCATATCGCCCTCGAATCGTCCTCAAGCGCGGAGTTTATCCCCGCATACCATGCCTCTCCGGCAGCGTCATTCTTCTCTTCGTTGTCCGGGCGCTCCTGCGGTTTCCTCTGTTTGTCCATATAATGCACTCCTTAATATGCCTTGTCCGCCGCTCTTCGACCAAGCAACGGACAGATTCCTTTTGGGGCCGCCAGCCGCCGGGGCATAGGCCCTGATAAAAGCATACCACCGGGGGCGATGGCGTCAAGCGGGGCGCTGAAGCGTCGGAAGAAAATCCGGACCGCGGACCGGAAAAGCACTGTTGCTGCTTAGTCTATCCAAAAGAAAAAGTCCGTGTAAAGAAGAAAAATACCCTCCAGTTAAGAGGTGCATCGGCCCTCAAAGCGGCCATGAAGGTAAAAGGGCTGCAGCCCCTATGTCATGGTGCTCATTGACAAGGGGGTTCTTTTTTGATAAAAGTGTCAAAAAACCGTTGTTCGATCCGTGTCCATTATCGAAAGCATGGAAGGAGGGGCATCATGTTAAAAGAATTCAGGGAATTCGCGATGAAAGGAAACATGATCGATATGGCTGTCGGAATAGTAATCGGTGCGGCATTCGGCGCGATCATAACCTCACTGGTGGCCGATGTGATCATGCCTCCCATCGGTGTTCTCCTTGGGCATGTCGATTTTGCGAATCTTTTCATCGTACTGAAGGAAGGCAAGGTTCCGGGGCCTTATGTTTCGCCTGCCGCCGCCAAGGCCGCCGGCGCAGTGACACTTAACTACGGGGCATTCATCAATACCATAATCAGTTTTCTCATAATCGCCTTTTCTGTCTTTATCCTCGTGAAGAACGTAAACAGATTGAGGAAGGAGAAGGAGCAGCCTGCCGCCGAACCGACAACCAGGGAATGCCCCTTCTGCCTTTCAGTGATTCCGATCAAGGCAGTGAAGTGCGGCCATTGTACGTCGCAGCTTAACTAGAAAAAGTCCCCTGGGAATTTTTGGGATATCCTGTATCGCCGTGCCGGTCAGCGGCCGGCTGCCGGTCTGGGCTGCCCTGTTTTGGGCTGAAAAGGCCGGCCGTAGGAATGACGGCGCGGGGATTTACGGCGCCAGCGCCTTTCGTCTCCTGTGTTTCCGGCATTGCGGACTTCAGCGCCTCGAGGTCCTTTTAAAGATTCGGCACCCCGGTCGTTCCGGCTTTCTCTGTCCGGCTCTTTTTTACTTCCTTTTTCGGCCGGCTTCCGGGCCTCCGATCTTTTTTCGCCGTGCCTGGGCTGGCGCGGCGGGCGGGCAAATTCCGTGTCGCGGTGCGGAGCAGGCTTCTTGTAATCAAAGCCTTCCAGTAAACGTCTTTCCACTTTTCCCCCGAGCACGCCCTCGATGCTCCGCACCATCGCCTCGTCTTCGTCAGCGACAAAGGTGAAGGCGTCGCCCGTCCTCGAAGCGCGGCCGGTGCGGCCGATCCTGTGCGTATAGGCGTCGGTGGTGTCCGGCATGTCGTAGTTTATTACGTGGGATATGCTCGATACGTCGATGCCGCGTGCCGCGATGTCGGTGGCCACAAGGATCTGATAAGCTCCGCTTCTGAACCCTTCGAGCGCCTCCTGCCGCCGGTTCTGGGAAAGGTTGCCCTGAAGCGAGGCAGTCCGGTAGCCGGCCCTGAGGAGTTGTTCCGCAACTCGTTTTGCCCTGTGCTTGGTCCGCGTAAAGACCAGTACAGAGCCGGTGTCGGTATGACGGAGCAGCTCAAGGAGAAGGGACGTCTTGAGGTGCTGGCCGACAGGATAGAGCGCCTGCGCTACGGTGTCTGCGGGCGCCGTATGGTCGACCTGGACCGTGATCGGCTCCTGCAGCACCTCGCCGGCCAGTCGGCGGATGTCGTCCGGCATCGTAGCAGAAAACAGAAGTGTCTGGCGCTTCGCCGGAACGTGCTTCATGATCCGTCGGATGTCGGGCAGAAAGCCCATGTCGAACATCCGGTCGGCCTCGTCCAGGACGAGCACCTCGAGATGCGACAGCGTGATCGTGCGCTGGTTGATATGATCCAGCAGACGGCCGGGACAGGCTATGACGATCTCCGCGCCGCGCGTCAGTCTCTCCGCCTGAAGACGAACACTCACGCCGCCATAGACAGTGACGCTTCTCAGTCGCGTCTCCCTGCCAAGGCTGCGGACCGACTCGTGGATCTGCTCTGCCAGTTCGCGCGTGGGTGCGATGACGAGCGCACGGACACGGCCGCGAGGCCCCCGCATCAGCCTCTCAAGAACAGGCAGCACGAATGCTGCGGTCTTGCCTGTTCCGGTCTGCGCGAGGCCCATGACGTCGTGTCCCTGCATTACCTGAGGGATCGCCTGCGCCTGAATCGGCGTTGGCGCAACATACCCTGCGGCCTTTACCCCGGCCGCGACATGGGGGTGAAAATCAAATTTCTGAAATTCCATAGACTCCTTTTTTTCTGCGTTCGGGGAAAAAAGCCAGATGTATTCGGTGGGTTTACAGTGACGTAGTTTTCGTCCGGGTACAGTAATGTTTGATTATTAAGCCTATCAGCTTTATGAAAGCCCTGTCAAGGAAGCGCCTGCCGGTCTTTATTCGCCTTCTATCGTTCATCTTCCATCTGATGACTCAGTGCCCTGTCGAATGACAGTATCCTTCCGCCATGCTTTTTCCTGAAGGCCTCGGCGCGGCGCCTGGAGGAAAAGGCGATCCTGCTTGTGTAGCTCATCACTCCTGGCACGTCACTGCCCTCGACGTAAAAAGCATCTTTTGCATCGATCAATTTTTTTGTAGAGAAATCGGCCGCCATGACCTTTGTTACTCTGCCTCTGTTTTCGGAGATCAACCGTGCGGCACAGTGGAGACTGCATACGGCCTTCGATGAACCGTCCTTAAAATAAATGACGTGTTCGGTCTTTTCATAGAGGTCGAGGTACATGCCGCATACCGAGCATTCTTTTCTGCCCTCCGCAAACGCCGTTACACAGCAGACCGCCGCAAAAAGGAATATGATCAGGGATGCCGTTTTCATCAGGTTAGTGCTTCATTTCCTTCTGCATGCCTTTCATCGGCGTTTCCATCGCCTCAGGCTGGGATGCCCTCACCTTCAAGGCTTCGTTATAACCATATATCCTGCCGCCAAATCCTTTCCTGAAACTCTCCGCATCCTTTTTCGAGCCAAAGGAGATCCAGCTTGGAGAACATGACGGCACCGCCTTGCTCTTATAGAGATACACAGCCTTGGAGGCATCCACCCATTCGCCGCTGATGAAATCCCTTGTCTTGGCTGATTTGACCTTGTCCTTTTCCTTTGCCATGACCCAAAGACCGCAATGCGCGCAGCAATAGGTAACTTCCTCTCCGGTCTTCATCGTGACTACGAAGGCGGTATTTTCATTGCCCGAAAGGCTCATTCCGCAAAGGGGGCACTTATCCGCCGCCATAGCCAGACCGGCAACCGAAAAGAGAAACACAAATACGACCCCAAACAGGACAAATCTTCTCATAGCGTTCTCCTCCTATGATGAAATACAGCATCCCTGTGTCCATTATAGAGTACAAGCAGCACTTCTCCAACTGCCCCTATACATCCCTTTATTCATGGATGTTTATAATAGGAAAAGAGAGTTTGAGCGCAAGAATCGGATAGTTCTGATAAGGTCTGAGCCATATACTATTTTCAGGATGGATTCGTTGGTGGAGGACAGTATGGACAAGACGGCTCACAAGGCCTGGTGGAAAGCGGTGCTTTCAAGGGACCGGCGTTTCGACGGCACATTCGTCTACGGAGTTCGATCGACTGGCATCTACTGCCGGCCGTCATGTCCGGCACGGCGACCCAAAAGGGACCAGGTGACCTTTTTTCAAATGCCTGAAGCGGCCAGACAGAGCGGATACCGGCCATGTCTTCGCTGCCGGCCGGACTCTGCTTCGATTCAGGGACCTCAGACCGAACTGGTACAACGCCTCTGTCGTTTTATTGAAAAATACGACTCGCCTGATCGTCCTCTTACGCTGGGGGCAATGAGCGAGTATGCCGGGATCTCTCTTCATCATCTGCAGCGCACCTTCAAGCGCATCATGGGCATCAGTCCAAAGCAGTACGCCGAGGCATGCCGCCTGCGGAGACTGAAGGCTCTGGTAAAAAGACGAATGAGCGTAACGCATGCACTTCATGAAGCAGGATACGGTTCCAGCAGCCGTCTCTATGAAGGCGTCTCCGGCCGCATGGGGATGACGCCGGGCGCATACCTTCGAGGGGGAAAGGGCATAAAGATCAGATTTACGATTGTTGATTGCCTCCTGGGAAGACTGCTTGTAGCTGCAACAGATAAAGGGGTCTGCCAGGTGAGCATCGGAAAATCCGATGAAGCGCTCGAAGCGGCCCTGGTCGGCGAATATCCGGCTGCCCGGATCCGAAGAGCGAAAGCCGGACTCTGTGAATATATAACCTCCTTGCTCGGGTACCTCGATGGAAAACAGCCCGACCTTAACCTCCCTCTTGACCTGAGGGTCACTGCATTTCAGTGGAGGGTCTACGAGGCATTGCGGGCTATCCCCTTTGGACATACCCGCACGTACACGGACATCGCCCGGGCCGTGGGATCTCCAAAGGCCGTCCGGGCGGTGGCCCGCGCCTGTGCGTCAAATCCTGTTGCGATCGTTGTCCCTTGCCACCGGGTGATACGCAAAGACGGCGGGCTGGGCGGCTATCGATGGGGTATGGAGGTCAAGAAGGCCCTGCTTAGGAAGGAGCGGGGGCGGATCTCGTGAAATTTCGAAGGCGTACAGTATTTTCCAACGACCCATGTCAAGTTCTGACCATGACTGAAAGGCCTGTGCTTGGTCCTCTGAAATGCCGATTATAGGGTAATGTACAATTAAACTTTGACGTTGACATCCGGCCGAAGAAAGCGCATAAATAAGCTAAAGAGCCGGCTCACCAAGTGGTGGTCCTGCTCCTCTCGGACCGGCAGAAAGGTTTAGAGCAGCAGAGGCGTTTAGGGTCTCAGGCAGTGTGAAGCAAAGAATTCAAACCGCCGGAAAAGAGAGGAGGCAGGCACCACTTTTTTGTTGCCTTCTTTAGCGTTCCTTCCGGGTTGGGTAAGTTGCTCGAAAAGGACGGGAAAAATAGTTCTTGACGTTGACCCGATTTGGTCCTATGCTTTTCTTTAGAGGTTGATTACTTCCTCAATTTCTTTGTGACCGCAGCGGAAAACGGGTGAATACAAGAAAAAGTTTCCACGATGTTGTAACCCCGCAGGGAAATACCGGAGAAGGTTTCAGGGACTTCACCGTTTTATACATGGAAGGGTCTGCATTCAAGCGGGAGAAGGCAAAAGGCAGAATCATCAGCGCAGACAACTCCGGTCTGGAGATATCCACGAACATCCCCTTGCAGCCAAAGCAGGTGTTATACTGGGCCTGTGAACAAAATAAGGACCGCCTGCATTTTGCGATGGTCAAGTGGGCGAAGAAATCAGATGGATGTTTCCGAATCGGATTATCTCTTCTTTGATTGCTGTGGGGAGTTCCGGTGCTCAGCCTCTTCATCGTCCGATATATCGAGGGCGTCGATTCCTCCCCTCTTTCTTTAGTCTGGCGTAATCTTCCTTACCCCTTTTCACACAATCCGGACTGAATCGCTCTGCATATTCCAAAGGCTTTTAAGCATCTACTATTCGGGGTATCATTTTAATAAGGGGGAGCGCTCCACGATAATCAACAAGAAAGGGGGATGACATGAAAAGAGGGTTCAGCTTACTCATTCTGCTAAGTCTGGTACTCACCTCTTACGGCTGCGTAGTTGAGACCCGTGATGACGAGTATCGAAGAAACCGCGAGGAATACAGGGAGCATGAGGAGCATAGAGAAGATCGCGACAGGGACAGGGATTATGATGAGCACAGGCGCGACGAGGAACAGAGGGATTACGACCAGCATTGATGAAAGGGGATGAGCGGGTGAAAGTTGTAGCTGTAAGCGGCGGGGCCCAGGGAATCGGAAGGGCGGTGGCGTTTCATTTCGCGCAGTACGGTTATGCTGTCTCGATTGCGGATACCGATGAGGAGGCCGCAACTGAAGCGCTCCAGACGGTGAAGGAGCTTGGCGCTCAGGCGATTTTCGTCCCTGCCGACATTTCCCTCCCGGAAGAAGTGAGGAATTGGATGGATCTGACCTGCCGGGACCTCGGATGTCCCGATGTCCTGGTTAATAACGCAGGGATCGGGCGCAGCGCGCCCTTTCTGCAACTTGGCGCTGAAGATTTCGACCGCGTAATCGCGGTGAATCTAAAAGGCACATTCCTCTGTTCCCAGGAGGCGGCCCGCAGGATGGTCGGCCGCGGCCGCGGAGGCGCCATCATAAACATCGCATCGACCCGTGCCCTCATGTCGGAGCCGGGCACCGAGGCATACACGGCTTCCAAAGGCGGAATAGTTTCCCTCACGCATGGCATGGCTGTCAGCCTCGGGCCATACGGGATACGCGTCAACTGCATCAGCCCGGGCTGGATAGAGACGCGTGACTGGCAGTATTCCGCCAGGGCCCAGAAACCTGTGCATTCCGAGCGGGACCGCCTGCAGCATCCTGTCGGCAGGGTGGGCAGGCCCGGGGACATCGCCGATGCCTGCCTGTTTCTGAGCGAATCGGCGGGATTCATGACCGGTCAGAACATGATTATAGACGGCGGCATGACGATCAGGATGATCTACGAGGAGTAAAAAGAAAGCCGCGGCTGAGTGGCGATCAGTATCAAGAGTCTGTGAGGATCCCACTGGCGGAAAACGTGATCAGGTTTCACTTCATTCATTCGCAAGCATGGCTTCAGTTTCCGTTATTACGGCGGCAGCCGTTGATTTATCCTTTGTAAAGACGCTTTTTCTCGCATCCACACTTATCTTTGTCGTCTTCGCAGTAATTCTTTCGAGGTCTATATAAATTTTTAACTCGGCGGTTTCCGCAGTTATCCGGACTTCATTTTCTGTTTCAGTGCTTTTGATATACCTGATCCCCAGCTTTAAGAGCGCGAGACGGTTTGCAAATTCAACCTGGTCGATCGGGGCAGGTATGGTCTTGTAAGCGACATTTGTGAAGGTATAGGCTATCCCGCCGCTTGCCCCTGCAATCAAGACACTGGTGCAGGCCGTCAGAAAAAGGCAACAAGAAAATGCAAAAAGGAGAGTCCTTCCCCGCCTCATGTAGGCCATCATACTTTATATCATGTGATGAGTCAAACCGAGGCGGATGACGCTCCCATCTAAGTTGTTGTTTGACGCACGGCCTGGTTTGTGATAACAGATAGTCGGGAGGATGTTGCGATGAAATATCAAAAATTCATGCGGGCCTGCATAATGGTAAGCCTGCTGATCTTTCAGTCTGCCTGCGCTACCATGCACCATCTTGCGAATGAACCTGAAGGTCAGTGGACGCCGATTCAGGAAGGACAGAGGGGCGGAGTAGAGATATTTGTCGACGAAAAGAGCATCGAGCATATATCGGACACCGTTGTCCGGCTTCTGATCAGATACAGGTATTCCAGTCCGAAGCCGTTTGACTCGGGCCATATTGAGGAGCTCGTTGTTTATAATGAGTACGACTGCAGCAACAAGGATACCTACAGGATCCTCCGGTCTGAAGCCCATTTCACGGATGGGAAAAGTAAGACTGATTCGGCCGAAAGGAGGGGATATCTTCTGCCCGATGACGCCGTGTTCCGCCATGTTTGCAAATAGGAAGAGGGAAATGAAACCGGCAGAACCTTTGATTAAAGGCTCTGCCGGTTGGACTGTGCCCGGCTTTTTTTCAGACAAAAAGTATGGATCGGAGGACCTTATTTCCTTTCATCCATGCTGCTGAATATCTTTATGTCCGCCGAAGTGTTTGGATCTACCTTCGAGCGATGACACATTGCACAGAAAACCGCCATGTTCGTCCCTTTTTCCGTGTCCACCCTGAGATACCTGTAGTTCGGGTTTGACGGGTGCGGGTCATGGCAGCTCACGCATTCCAGTTTTCCGTCCCTGAGCGCCATCTCAGGGACCGTAGCCTTCTTTGGGTCAGGCGCAACATCGAAGGGGTGACTGTGGCTCGCAGAAACAGGCCGTATCCCCAGACCGCCGTTATCCGCTGTCTCGTGGCAGCCGAGGCATAAGGCGGTGACGCCACCGAAGGGCTCTTTTGTCCTGGGGTTGAGGGCCTTCCGGTTTGGGTCGACGGCAAAGATTAAGTCACCCTTTGCCGTATGGATAGCGTGGCAGCCGGTGCAGTTGAGGCCGTCGTGAGGACCGAAGGCAGATGCAAGCCCGGACAGCGTAAACAGAAAAACAAGGACACCCAAAAATCTGGCGTAAGACACGATCTCTTTCCTCCCTCAAAAAAGAAATTTTCGGATATTGTATAAAACGGCGTCGCAATTTTTCCAGACAGAAAGATTAAAAGATTTTAATAATCGTCTTACCGGAGAGGACATCTCGATTATCTCATCTCCATAGGACTCGAAAATGTTTGCAACTTGTAGTATTCTTTTAGGCAAAGTCATTTTGCTTACTTATCTTATGACGGAGCCTTGATTATGGGCCCGGCCGGAAAGGGGGTGTTCGTAAGAGTCATTCATCAGGAGGGGGGAGATGCAATCACTCAGAAGCAGCAGTCTTACGGTCATATTGATATTGGCCCTGGGAATCTTCATATTTGCGGCTTATGCGGGTGCTGAATCTTCAGACGCCGGAACTCCCGGGGAAGGAAAATGTGCGGACTGCCATGCCGGTGCGGCCGATGAGATACAAGCCGCAGGTTCAAGGCACAGATCCGTACCGTGCGGAGGCTGTCATATAGGCCCCCATCAGAAAGGTGCGCACCAAATCCAGAAGTGCAACAGGTGCCATCCGCAGACGAAGAGAGCCCACTTCAAGCTTGATAACTGCCGCGGCTGCCACAGAAACCCGCATACGCCGCTGCATATTTCATTTAAGGACATAAAAGGCGCGTGTGTCGCCTGTCATGCGGAGCAGGTGGCGCAGCTCAGGGACTATAAAAGCAGGCATAGTGCCGTAGAGTGTTCCACATGCCACGACGTCCACCGCAAGGTCCCGCAGTGCACCCGGTGCCACAAACCTCATTCCGCGGCAATGGATGCCTCCGAATGCAGGAAATGCCACAGGGCGCATAGGCCTAATATCGTGACCTATGCTGATGATGTGCCGTCGGGAGACTGCGGCGCATGCCACGCGAAGGCCTTTGACCTCCTCGTCGCCGGCAATACCAGGCACAAGACCTTTGCCTGTGCATTCTGCCACCGGCAAAAACACAGGATGGTGCCGAGCTGTCAGGGCTGCCATGGTTCGCCCCACCCGGAGGGCATTATGGCAAAGTTCCGGACATGCGACGACTGTCATAAAATCGCTCATGATCTCAACAACTGGCCTGAAACAGGGCAGAAGAGCGCGCAAAAAGAAGCAAGAACTGAATGAGTAAAAGCTCTGTCAGATAAAAAAACAACGCAGGAGGGGAAATGAATTTATCAAGACGTAGCAGCATCATGATTGTATCATTGCTTATGTCGTTGATCTCGCTGGTTGCCTTTTATCCCGCCGTGGCATCTGCCGAGGCAAAGCCGGCCCTTACAGATGAAGACTGTGCGAAGTGCCACGACGCACCGACTGCCGATCTGGCGTCCGAAGGAGGAAAGCACAAGGCTGTCGGGTGCACGGGGTGTCATGTCGGCCATCCGCCCACGGTCAAAAAACCTATCCCGCAGTGCAGCAGCTGCCACGCGGGGAAGGCGCACTTCGAGCTGACGGGTTGTCTGGGCTGTCACAAGAACCCCCATAGGCCTCTGAATATCACCTTCGCCGGAAATGTCACGGACGCGTGCGTCACCTGCCATACTCCGCAGATTGGCCAGCTCCGGGACAACAAGAGCAAGCATACTGCGCTTGCCTGTTCCTTCTGCCATAACGTCCACGGCAAGGTCCCGCAGTGCACCCAGTGTCATAAGCCGCATGCCGCGGAGATGGCCGTCTCCGAGTGCACCAAATGCCACAAGGCACATATGCCGAAGGTCGTAACTTATTCCGACGACGTGCCTTCGAAGGACTGCGCCGCATGCCACAGCAAGGCCTTTGACCTGCTCGTCTCAAGCAAGGCCAAGCACAAGACTTTCGCCTGTGCATTCTGCCACCAGCAAAAGCACAAGATGGTGCCGAGATGCCAGGACTGCCACGGCTCACCCCATCCTGAGGGCATTATGAGGAAGTTCCAAAAATGCGGCGAATGCCACAAAATAGCCCATGATCTGAATAACTGGTCTGTAACGCAGGAGCCGCAGGAAGCGCCGAAAAAACCATTAAAGAAAAAGAAATAGCTGATCCTTAACCGAAGAAGGAGGGCCTGTCAAGCGGCAGGCCCTCCTTGCTTTTTCGGACTCCCCGTTCAGGTTCGAGAAGTTCTCCTGTCAGCCTGCAATGTTCCGCCAAGCCATGACTCAGCACGATGTCCTCCCATTTGCTCTGCTTTGAAAGAGGGCCACTGGAGAAAAATGAATATAACTTAATTTGACCTGTAAGGCCTCCTCTGAAATCATTGTGAGTGAAGTCGTCATATCATGCTTCGTTTATATCCGTGTGTATAGCGGACAGCATATCGTCGGGCCTTCTCTTTAAAAAGGCTGTCTGTCGGAAGGAGGTGAAGAAAGAGAGAGTTTTGCCTGAACAATCTATTGCCGCATGACAGCGGCAGTCAGAAGGGAGGTGAACCTGACAGGTAGGACAAGAAGAAGCTGCCTATTTGGTTTGCCGGCAGCCCTTTGTTCTTAAGGCAGCCGGCTTATAAGTTCAAACCCGTTAATCTGAGATGATCAGGAAAGGAAGAAAGGCAATGAAAAAACTGTTAGGTGTTGCAATAATTCTGTCTTTGATCCTGTCGGCGGTATCGGCTTTTGCCACCTCAAGCGGCAGTCTCACGTTCAATTACGGGCCGGCAGCATGCACAGCTACTCCCGCCACATGGAATGACACAACAGGCACCTGGGATGGCAAGACCCTCAATGGCGGCTACGGCCCACTCACGGTCACATCGAGTGTTCAGGTGCCCAATAATTCCACGGCCCTGCTGATAACGCCGTCTCTGGATACAGGGCTGTTCACCGACACGAAGATAAGCACTACTACCAATAATGCGACGGCAGACGTAGGCATTCTGGTCTGCGTGAACGTTAAAGATGCCAACGGCAATGATTATCCGGTATACCCTACCAACTGTCTTGTCTACGACCAGAGGATCCAGCAGATCAGCTCCAAGCTCTTCTCCCAGCTGTCTGAGTGCAGTACTACAACCGCCTGCTCAGACACCAGCCCGTGCGCAAATGGCTATTCCTGCGTCAACGGGTATTGCGCGAACGATCTCTGCAATTTCCAGCTTCTACTGACCACACTGTCAGCGCACAGCTTCAACTATATATCACAGGTACCTGTCGGGACCTATACGGTATCGACAAAGTGGTATCCGATAGGCCAGAACCAGAGCACCGGGGGAGACATGAACTGGTGCGTCGGTCCGTTCAGCGTGACCGTGCAGCAGGTAGCTGACCCCTCTCCCTGGAGTCAGCCCTCTGTCGTCTATCCTTCGATCGGCAATTAGGATGCCGCAGTATTGAGGCATAGCGGTCTGGGAGAGCAGAAAAAACTCTCCCGGCCGCTTTGCCCCTTTTCAGGAAGGCACTGTCGTAGCGCAGAGATATGAATTGACAAAGTTGCACGGTGCGGGGACAATGGGCGTATATACAAAGTTCGATGAGGCATTGGGGGTTCAATATGACAACTCAGAATCGCTTAGACAACGCAACCCGCGGCTCACGTTTCAATTTCGTTTCCAGGGTGCGCTATAGGGTGGATTCCGACGCCCAGGGAAAAGAATATGAAGGGTTGGCATTTAACGTAAGCATCAACGGGATATGCCTTTTCGTAGACAGGAATCTTGAAGTCGGGGACGAAATATTTATCACGAAGTGCATTTTGCCGTACTGTCGGCGAAGGTATAAGGTCCAGTGGGCCAAAAAGAAGGATTCCGGGACTTATAAAGTGGGCCTCTCCAGAGAGGCTTTCTCCCTGGGAGAACAACCCGTCCCTTCTTCAGACTTCTGACAGGCGATCCGACCGCTAAACATTCTCTCTGCCGGCAATGTCCTCGTCCCATAACTCCGGCCGCTCCGCAATGAAGCGCCGCATGAGGGCGATGCACTCCGGATCATCCAAAAGCATCACGTCAACACCGTGGCTACGGAGCAGTTCAATGTTGCCGGGGAAGTTCCGGTTTTCTCCGATGACGACCCTTTTGATTCCAAACTGGAGCACCGTACCCGAGCACATCATGCAGGGGCTCAGTGTTGTATAGAGCGTTACGCCGTCGTACCGCGCGCGCCTGCCCGCCCTTCTCAGACAGTCCATTTCCCCGTGAGCGGTCGGGTCGCCGTCCTGCACGCGGCGGTTGTGGCCTGCAGAGATAATCGCACCGTTTTCCACCATCACGGCGCCGATGGGAAGACCGCCCTCGTTATACGAGATCAGCGCTTCCTGAAAAGCCGCATGCATGAAGCTTCTATCCGTTTCGGTTATGAGGTCATCCTCCTGATGGTCCATTTCTGCCTCCTTCAATCAACCATATCACATTTGAATTCACACTGATCGTGTAATAGAAAAACTGACCTCACGCGACGCCTCGGGATTATTTCAGCAGGGCATTCAGGCTGGCGGTCAGTTCATCGACCCTGTAAGGCTTGACAAGGAATGCCGCAAAACCATAGGACCTGTAGTTCGACATCACGGGGTTATCCGCATATCCGCTCGAAACGACCGCCTTGATCTCCGGGTCTATCGCGCGAAGTTCCCTTAAAGCCTGTTCGCCTCCCATTCCACCCTTGACCGTTAGATCGAGGACGACAACATCAAAGGGCTTTCCAGCCTGCCTGGCCTGAAGGAACTTATCTATCGCATCTTCCCCATCCGAAGCGCACTGCGGTTCATGGCCGAGCGCCTCTATCATCTCCCGTACCACGGTCCTTACAATCTCATCGTCGTCCATCACCAGGACCCTTCCCTTCCGCACGGCGGAAGCAGCAGGGTCCAGGGGGCCCTCTGGCGCGTCCGCTTCAGCCCCTGCTGCCGGCAGGAAGATGGAAAAGACGCTGCCTTTACCGGGTTCCGACGCTGCCTCGATCATCCCGCCATGGTTTCTGACGATGGAGTATGAGGTGGCAAGTCCAAGGCCGGTACCTTTTTCCTTGGTTGTAAAATAGGGGTCGAAGATCATCGGCAGATGCTGTTCGGATATCCCAACGCCCTCGTCCCTGATGGCTATCCTGACCAATTTCCCTCCATCCGGCAGCCAGGGCATTTCCCCTTCGGGGATATCCAGGTTTTCTGCTGAAATCTCGATAATTCCACCGGCAGGCATCGCCTCGCGGGCGTTTTGCACGATATTCTGTATCACCTGCCACAACTGCCCTTCGTCGGCTTCCACGTGCCGGAGATGTCTGTCAAAGGTGACTCTGTAGTCGGAGTGAGACCCGCTCAGGGCAAACTTTGCCGCATTTTCAATCATCGGCAGCAGGCCGATCTTCTTCTTCACCGGCTTGCCGCCCCTCGAGAAGGTCAGGAGTTGGTTGGTGAGGTTGATTGACATGCCGAGCGCCTTTTCAGCCTGCTCGATCATGACACGCGCCTTTTCCCTCTGGTCGAGATTGCTCTTTGCCAGAGAGATGTACCCGAAGATGCCCTGCAGGAGGTTGTTGAAGTCATGGGCAATCCCGCCTGCCAATGTCCCGACAGCCTCCAGTTTCCGGATCTTCAGCTGCTCTGCTTCGAGGAGATAGCGTGCAGTAATATTCTGGATCGTCTCTATCACCGATGTGACTGATCCGGAGGCGTCTTTCATGGGGAATGCCCTCGTCTCCACATCAAGGAGATTGCCCCTGGCATCTTCATGCTTATGTATCGCCGTCTGGGGTTCACCGCTTTCGAAGACGCGCCTGACCGCGCAGTCAACGCCCCGGTGGTCGCAGGGTTCCGCGATCCTGTGAGTAAGCTCGTAGCAATGCCTGCCGGTAATGTTTTCGAGTCGCTTGCCGGTCCACTCGCAGTACACCCTGTTTGCGGTCACTACCCTATAGTCGCGGTCGACCACTAGGAAGCCCTCGTCCACATTGTCCATCACACTTCTGACGAACTCCTCGCTCTTACGAAGCGCCTCTTCCGCCTGCTTCTGAGCGGTGATGTCGGTGAAGACGCCGATAAAGCGGCAGGCGTTGCCGGCACTTGCGGCGATGGGGCTCAGTATGGCATTCCAGATTATGGCGGAATCATCCTGCCGTACCTGGACCGCCTCAAAAGAAGTCTGTTCTCCCGCCAATGCCTTTCTGACGGCCCCCTCTGTGACAAGGAGAAACATCTCGGGAAAAAGTTCAGTCAATCTTTTCCCGATAAGATCCCTTTCGGCGTACCCCATGATGGATAACCCCGTCCTGTTCGTTCCCAGGCAGCGACCCTGCCCGTCAAAAAACATTATTCAGTTCGGAGAAGCCTCGAGAATGCTGCGGTAGTTCTCGCTGCTGTGCAGCAGTTCCGCCTTGATCGTACCGTTTCTTGACTCTGATTCCTCTAAAACAGAGAGACGCCTGCGCAGTTTTTCAAGTTCTTCCGTGAGTTGCTTTGTGGATTCAGTTTCACCTTCCATAGTGTCCCCTGCCTATGAATTATAAGCAGACAGCACCGGTATGGCAATAGGGGGATACCCATTTCAAAAGGTCAGACAGGCGGCGTAAAGATATTTTTCGGCGGAAAAGGCATACGGCATGTGTCTTACGCGGTGGGCAGGCTTCGGATCAGATACAGAGTCGGCTTGCGAAAGGCCGGGCAACATGCCCGGCCGCAAGTTCGATTGTTATGGCAAAAGGCGCTACTGTATACCGACCACCTCGATATCGAAGTGCAGGGTCTTGCCCGCAAGCGGATGGTTGAGGTCCATGACGACCGTGTCCTTCCTGACCTCTTTGATGGTAACAGGGATTCGCTGCCCGTCCTTAGCCTGTGCAAACAGGACCATTCCCGGCTGCGGCGTGAGGTTGGCAGGCAACTGTTTCTTTGAGACCTCCCGAAACGCGTTGGGGTTCACAAGGCCATACCCTTCCTGCGGCTTCACCGTGAAAGATTTCTTCTGCCCGGTTTTCATGCCCATGACTTCCTTTTCGAATCCGGGGATCACCTGGTGCGCACCTTCCTTGAACTCCATCGGCGGACGTCCCTTGGAGCTGTCTACGACCTTGCCGTCGACGGTCAGGGTGTAATTGACCTTGACTGTCCTGCCGTTGGTGATTACAGACGCCTTTTTCACGGGTTTTTCAGCAGCCCTCGCCGGGGCCGTGACGGTTACACCCGCAATGAATCCCAGGAAAAGAACCACCAACATCGCTTTCCATCTTTTCATACCACACCTCTTGGTTGAAGATATTCGGCCTACGGAGAGAAAACAAAAAAACCGCAAAGCAGAATACTTTGCGGCTACAATCCAAAATACTCCGTAATGCCCCTGGTCTTAGTCTAAATAATTGAAGACCGCGAAAGCAAGAACCGGGAGCGATTGTTCCGGATAAATGATCTCATATCTTCCGGCAGGGGGGCATCGAACGCAAGCACCTCGCC
The DNA here is from genome assembly GCA_033853975.1 of Thermodesulfovibrionales bacterium. Classification (GTDB taxonomy): domain Bacteria; phylum Nitrospirota; class Thermodesulfovibrionia; order Thermodesulfovibrionales; family UBA6898; genus JAWOKY01. The sequence goes on along the minus strand of JAWOKY010000025.1, from coordinate 5,548 downwards.
GGATATCGGATGATTTATGACGAGCCGTGAGGCATGCAGAAGGTGCCTCGGGGTTTCGAGCCAGGGAAGAGGGTCGTAGGCTCCGGCCCTGACATTTCTCGCAAACGCAAGAAATTCATCGTCGGTTCTTCCATAGAGCTTATCCCCTACCAATGGGTGGCCGGCATGGTCCAGATGAACCCTGATCTGGTTTGTTCTTCCGGTGACCGGCCTGCACCTGACCAACGTGGATGAGGAGAAACGTTCCATCACATCAAAGGAAGTTGCGGAGTATTTTGCGTCTGGGCCGTCGTCGAAAACGACCTTCTTTCTTATCGAGATGCAGCTGTCACGATCAGGCACAAGGAAACCCTTAACTTCAAACGAAGCGTGATTGATCACTCCGCGGGCCACCGCAATATACTCCTTTTTTACTGTTCCGGCCTCAAACTGACGCAGAAGCGACCGGTGAGCGACTGCCGTTTTTCCGGCAACGATGATGCCGCTTGTTTCCCGGTCCAGTCTATGGGCCAGATGAATAGTGCCTTGAAAGCCCCTTTCGGCCAACCGTTGACGCAAAAGAAAGATGAAAGTGTTCCTGATGTATCTGCCGCCTGAATGCGACGGCAGGTTGCCGGGTTTATTGGCAACAAGAAATGATTCTTCTTCATGCAGAATCTGTATGTTTGTATCGACAGGAGGTTCGTTGAGAACATCCGAGTATGAGACAATATCATCTTCTTTCAGGAGATGATCGGCCGTTACCGTCTTTCCGTTGACCGTCACCTTGCCAAGACCGATCATCCGCACCCATTCTGCAGGGGGCCGATATTTGAACCGTCCGGCAAGGAAATCAATAAGACTCCTGTCTGCAAACCGGGCTGAGATCCTGTATGAAAACGTGGTTTCTTCTGTCATGTAATCTGCGCCTCGGGCATATTGTTTTATCAATAAAGAGAGTGGAATTTTTGAGGTTGAATTGCCGTTATTCTATCACAGTTGCAGCCTGGAGATGTTTGGAGGGGCTTCCAATTCTCCCGGCGACGGAGTCGCTCTGATGGAATATAATAGTAACCAGCTGTTCATGCGAAGAAGGGAGATAACGTGATGTCAAAAAACTACCATGTCATATTATTGATCACAGTATTGGCTTTCTGGGCGTGGTCCGGAATTCATCCGCGCGATACCCGTCTCACCTCGTCCTCGAAACCGTGCCGTTCATGATCGCGCTGCCTATCATGCTTCTGACCTACAGGAGATTTCCCCTTAGCGATCTGGTCTACACCCTCATCGCGATTCACGCCATGGTCCTGATGGAGGGCGGGCGTTACTCCTATGCAAAGGTACCGCTTGGCTTCTGGATGGAAGATTGGTTCGGCTGGACGCGAAACAATTACGACAAGATAGGCCACTTTATGCAGGGCTTCGGTCCGGCGATATACACACGGGAGATCATGGCAAGGACATCGCCCCTTAAGCGGGGCACGTGGCTTGCCTTTGTATCGATCGCGGTGCCTCTGGCCTTTTCGGCACTGTACGAGATTTTCGAATGGGCGGCTTCGCTTTCCAATCCGGCCGATACAGAGGCCTTTCTCGGGACACAGGGATATGTCTGGGACACGCAGACGGATATGCTCTGGTGTCTGATAGGTTCGGTCGCTGCGCTCGTCATGCTTACCAAGTTGCACGACAGATATCTGGAGAAACTCGGCACGGAGTGATCTTTACTCGGTATCAATAAAAGGCTGACAATTGGGATGTGTCCCTATTTATTTTAATGATCGGTATCTGCCAGCTTCCCGGCTTTATGCGACCTTCGTTCTTGAAGCCTAGTAGCCGGCAAAAAAGAAATCCACCGCGATCGCCTGCAGCAGAGTCCAGATCAGTTTCGGCCCCCCTGTATTTCTCCCATAATAACAAATGTTCATAAAGCACTCACCTCCTTTTTGTCCTCAAAAAGCACCCGGCTGACAGGAGGGGGATAAGCCCTGTCTGCCGGGCGCTACGCCCGGCCTGCCATACCTTGTCCTCTCCGCTTCTCCATGCAGCAGGAGCAGCCGGCCGGAGTTTCCGCATGGCATCCGTTTATCCCGGTGAGTGGGTTTAGAATCCACGAATGCCCCGGGCGCGGCCGGATCTGACGCCTTGCACATTACCATGTGATGTCTTGTCGCTCTCTTGTTCGTGCATCTCTTCGTATTGATTCATCTGTTCCTCCGTGAGAATCCCGGCAAGCTTCATGTCGGTTGACCACTGAAGCTCTTGCAACTTGGCCCTCATTGCCTTGCTATCCTTCGAGCCATCTGACAGAATCTCATTGCGTTTCCGCAAACTGTCGTCGATGATGGGCCTTATCTTTGCCTCCTGCTCTTCAGTCAGCTTGAGACTATCTTTAAGTTGTGACAGCATCTGATCGGCCGATATATTCACATGCGAGGAGTCCTGAGCGTACGTCGCAACCGGCTGCATCAAGAAGATCGCGCTGAGAAGAGTCCCATATGCTAAGGTCGCAAGAGATTTCAGCATTCCTCTGTTGCTCATGATCAACATGCAGCATCGTATTGCTGCGACTACACCTTCCCTTATCAAATCGTCGTGCATAAAGACCTCCCTACAATGTGGTGCGGGAGCCGGCCGATCGGCCAAACCCCCGCCCTGCAGCTCTTTGCCCAAGAAGGCCTACGGGTTGGTCGGGGGCGGCGAGCTCAACTTAGACTGAAGCCTGGCGATGCTGCGCTCCATCCGCTGGGTGATCTTCGCTATCCTGTTTTGCACTGTTGTTTGCTGAGCCGTGGTCAGTACCGGCATCACCTGGCTGAAGATCTGTGTCCGCAGGACCGTCATATTTTCCTGCGCAGCGGCCAGCCCGCCGTAGGCGGCCTGAACCGCATTTGCGTTGAACGTTCCGCCGGTCGTAACTGCCAACAACTTCTCCCGGGCCTGGAGCACCGCAACTCTTGCGGAAAGCAAGTCATCACGGTGCCCCTGGATTATCCCTTTGATCTGCTGCCTCTGCTGAGTTGTCAGATCGAGCCCTTTTAATACGTGGCCCATTGCGGCTCCTCCGTTTCTGCCATGGAACGAATGTGCCTCGGCCACTACGGCGGCGAGTAGCAGTATTAGCGAGAGAGCGACAGCTAGCACAGAATACCGATTGAAACCTTTCATTGTGCGTCCTCCTTTGAAATGTCATTCGATGCTTTATCGTACGCCTTTCTCTTTTAAGTGTGGGTTAAATGTCTTTTAAAGATTGCAAAGTATTGTAAATGTATAGAAAGGGAGCATGGTGTCTTTCGAGATGTACTTTTCGCGAACACATGGTTCTGTGAGGCGAAGGTTCTTCCCGGAAATCGTATCCCGTCAAAATAGTGCCAGCGTTGGCTCGTCGGTGGACCTGAGAGACATCCTTCGTGGATGGGCGCTATTTTGGCTGCAAGTCGCTGATGCTATCTCTTTGCACCTATGGATGATGCAGCAAGCAGAATAAGAAAAACCGCGCTGAGGACTCTACCTTAGCAATAAACAACAAATGTAGCACACTGGCATAAAGTGTGATAGGATGACAAAAATTGGAGCAGATCGATACTCATGAAAGAGGAATGACGGTATCGATTCCTTACAACAGCATATCAAGAAATGAAAGGAGGTGATGTTATGAAGAAGACAGTAGCTCTTGTTGTATCGTTTCTCTTTGTTTTCGCCGTTACAGGACTCTCTTTTTCACAGGAGCAGAAGGAGGCAGCGCCCGCTCCTACTAAGGAAGAACAAAAGATGCCCGAAAGGAAACATGCAAAGCAGGCCAGGCATTACATGCACGGCGAGGTGACGGCAGTCGATGCGGCGGCAAATACCCTTACCGTAAAAGGAAAGAAAGGCGAGGTCACCTTCATGATTGATGAGAAGACCAAATTTGACAAGGGGATGACCCTTGCCGACGTGAAGGTTGGCGACAAGCTGACTGTCAAGTATGCGGAGATGGGCGGCAAGATGATGGCCAGAAATATCACGATGAAGAAAGCCCATCATCATGAGAAGAAAGAGATGAAACAGGAAGAAAAGAAAGAGGAAATGAAATAATCTTTCATCCGATCATTTCCTGAACAAGACTCTCGGCATTTAATGTGGATGGGGAGACATGTGCGATATGCATGTTTCCCTGTCTGTTCATTCTAATCGACCCTCATGCTAAGCGGAGACCGCCAAAGTCCTCTTTGCTCAAACCTGAGCATATTCCACTCTTTTCCTGCGGTGCCGCTTCCTGTTTCTGCGATGACGATCGACACAGCGGCGGGTTATACCCGAAATTGGTATAGCCTTGGCAAAGTCATTTTGAGGGCTGAGTGGAATTGAGAGGCAAGAGTCCTTCCTAGAGTCCGCGCTTTCCAAAATACTCAGATGGGAGAGAAAGGGGACAGGCTACTGTTCTCTCAGGCTGCCCCTCAAAACAACCTTCCCGCTGTTTCCTGGATAAGAACCACAAGCGGAGACGGGTAGAGGCCGAGGAATACGAGGAGAAATACGATAGCGATGAGGGCAAGGCCGGCGCCGAAGGGAAGGGGGTCATGGGATCAGGTCTTGTTTCTTGACATTTCACGGCTACACTTCGCCTTTCCTGCGGGCTGACGATATTATAGAGGACGGCAAAGGGTAACCGCGCCATCTCCCTCCTTTCCTGACTGCCGTGCTTGACCAACCACGAAGCCCCGCCTTAGAATGAATCAAAGACGCCAGGTAACAAGGAGGTATCTCTATGGCCAATCCAATAGATGAAAAGAAGATTCAGGAGGCTGTTCGGGAGAAGTATGCACAGGTCTCAAGATCTGCTACCGGGAAATTCAATTATCCGACCGGAAGGGAAGGCGCGATCCAGCAGGGATATGATCCTGCAATTATCCAGAGCATGCCCGATGAACTGATTGAATCCTTTTGCGGCGTAGGGAACCCCTTCAGGCTGGGGGCGATCAAACCAGGAGAAACCATTCTCGATGTCGGCTGCGGCGCCGGGTTTGACCTCATTGTCGCAAGCAATCTGGTCGGGCGAGACGGCAAGGTATGCGGAATAGATCTTACGCCCCAAATGGCGGAAAAAGCCAGGAGAAATCTGAATCAGTATGGAGCGCATAATCATGATATCCGGGTGGCGGGCGCGGAATCCATTCCCTATCCTGATAACACCTTTGATGTCGTGATCTCAAATGGGGTCCTGAATCTTTCCCCTCTGAAAGAAAAGTGCTTCAGGGAAATATACCGGGTCCTGAAACCCGATGGCCGTCTTCACTTTGCCGATATCGTTCTTAAAGAAGACTGCGGCGGCGCCATGTGCAGCACCCTTGAGGCTTGGTCGAACTGAATAGGGGGTGCGATCTCCGTTGGAGATCTCATAGAGCTCATGAAGAACATCGGGTTTGTTGACGTGGAATATGTCGGCGAGACAAACGTATCCACTTCGCAATTCACCACGGGAGGCTTGTTCAGGGCTGTCAAGCCAAGGCTATCTCAATTATTGTGACTTATGGGTGCTGATCCCGAGCACCGCCCATAGGGGTCAAAAACCCGTAAAGGCGGTAAT
>JAWOKY010000024.1:0-3161 GCA_033853975.1 Thermodesulfovibrionales bacterium | reverse complement strand
CTCTACAACAGATACGGCAGGGAGGGCAGGAGGCTGCTCAAGTGCAGGACGTGCAACTTCAAGTTCTCTGAAAGGCGGAACACGTTCTTTTTCGGCCTCCACACAAAGGAAAGCAAGATAAGGGAGGTCATCATGTATCTCCTCGACGGCAAGAGCTTCAGGGAGGCCGCTGTGGATGCCGGCATAGACAAGGACACGGTGCTCCGCATATGGAAGAGGTTTGTCGCCTGCTTCGAGGAGTCTGTGGACGGCCTCCTCAAAGAGTTCAATATCAGATTGGAAGACCTCATCATCCTTCTCTATCAGAGGGGAGGGCACTCAAGGAGGCCTGCCGATTCAGCGCAGTCCGGCAGAAAACCGGGCAATTTGTGGGAGACGCTTTGTGGAGAAAAGGAAATCGGTACCGGGGAGGGGCTCTGCCGCGAACACGAGTAGCTTTATCAGAATGTCCTGTGGGGACTCTGATTTGACGTAGCCGTGACGTCAGGGAAACTGCGTACTCTCAGGGGCGGATCGGATGTCCGCTGCAGTCACCGAAATTATTGAAAGGAAGGCAAGTGGGTAAGGTACGCGTCGCTATCGCGGGAATCGGAAACTGTGCGAGTTCGTTGATTCAGGGTGTGGACTATTACAAGAGGATCGGGAAGAACAGTCCCGACCGTTCTCTCGGCCTGATGCATTTCGACCTCGGCGGATACAGGCCTTCGGATATCGAATTTGTCGCGGCGATAGACATCGACAGGAGAAAGGTCGGCAGGCCCCTGAATGAGGCGGTTTATGCAAAACCGAACTGCACAAAGGTGTTCAATCCCCGGATTTCCGATTATCCGGTGACGGTCCGCATGGGCGAGGTGCTCGACGGCATTGCGTCCCACATGAAGGACTATCCCTCCGACAGGCGCTTCGTCGTCTCGGAGAAGAAGGCCTGCGACGTTCCCCGGCTCCTGAGACGGTCGGGGGCAGACATGCTGGTGAGTTACATGCCTGTAGGCTCGGAGAAGGCGACCGCTTTTTATGCAGAGGCGTGCCTCAAGGCCGGAGTAGGTTTCATCAACTGCGTCCCCGTATTCATCGCTTCCGACAGGGCATGGGCCGCGCGTTTTGCGGAGAAGCGGCTGCCGATCATAGGGGATGATATCAAGAGCCAGATCGGCGCAACCATTATTCACCGGACACTGACGAAGCTCTTCGAGGACAGGGGGGTGAAACTGGACTGCACCTATCAGCTCAATGTGGGAGGGAACACCGATTTTCTCAACATGCTCAACAACGGCAGACTGAAGTCAAAGAAGATATCGAAGACGGAAGCGGTCCAGTCGCAGCTCCAGAGACCCCTGGACAACGAAAACGTGCATATCGGGCCGTCCGATTATATCCCGTGGCTTTATGACAACAAGGTCTGTTTTCTGAGGATGGAGGGCAGGGGATTCGGCAGCATTCCGGTGCAGGTCGAACTCAGGCTTTCGGTTGAAGACTCACCCAACAGCGCGGGCGTGGTGATCGACGCGATACGATGCTGCAAGATCGCACGGGACAGGAAGGTGGGCGGAGTTCTCATCTCTCCTTCCTCGTATTTTATGAAGCACCCTATCGAACAGTTCTCCGACGAAGAGGCGAGGGACATGGTGGAAGAGTTCATCGCGGGGAACAGGGAGAGATGAGGATTGCTGGGTGCGCGTTTAGGCCATTTTCTCGATAAACCGTTAAGCCCAATCGCGAGGAAGGTCTCCTTCAGTCCCAATATACTTACCGTCGCGGGATTCGTAGTTACCGTCGCGGCCGCTCTTGTCATCCCCTTGAACCTCAGGTTGGGGGGTGTGCTGATCCTCGTCGGAGGAATCTGCGATATGTGCGACGGAATTCTGGCAAGGGCGAACGGAAAGGCAACGAGCTTCGGGGCTTTTCTGGATTCGCTTCTCGACAGATACTCCGATGCCTTTATCTTTCTATCCTTCGCTTGGTACCTCGTGGAACGAGGAAACCATGCGGGGGCATTCCTGGCGGTTGGCGCCATGGTCGGTGCGCTCCTTGTGAGTTACGCACGCGCCAGGGGCGAGGGGCTCGGCATCAACAGCCAGTCAGGGATCATGGAAAGGCCGGAAAGGATGATACTCCTGATTTTTGCAGCACTTACCGGCTGGGTTGTGCCGGTGCTCTGGATACTGTTCGTGCTCACCCATGCAACCGTAGTCCAGAGAGCATTCGCAGTCTGGCGGGCCAGGGCATAGCCATTTTAGGAGTTCGTACGCGGTGCCAGCCTTTGCGACGTCCTCTCCTCACACACGGGCGGTCCGGAGGCGCCCTCCCTCTGTCGCTGGGAGGGAGAGCACCCCGATCAGAGCGGGCCGGATGTCAGAGTTTCTTCAGCTCACCACCGCATTTGCATTTTCCCGGCTTGTCTGAAACGGTGTTGCACGAACAGCCTGCGCCGCAGTTGCACACATACATTCCCTTGATACTGACCCTTTTGACCGGTTTTCCGCAGCCGCATTTCGTGGGATCATCGGGGTTGAGCTTGCACGTACAGTCCTTACCGCACGTGCACAGAAGGGCTTCGTCACCCTCGATTTTCAGGACGTGCGTGGGCACAAGCTCTCCGCCGCATGCGCATTTCCCCGGCTTTGTGGACACAGTCTTGCACGCGCATTGATCACCGCAATTACAAACATACAGGATACTCCCTGCGCCTTTATCCTCCGGGAGAGAAGACTCGCCTGTGATCTCGGCAAAAACAAAGCCCACGAGCATCAACACGGCCGCCAGGACAGCTGACGCCAAGAGATATCTTCTCCACATACGATCCTCCTTTCTTCTCACGCGGACAGGTTTGGTCCGTGGCATATTGACTCTGCGTAATTCCCTGCTTCCTCGCGCGCGGAACACTGGTCCCACAGAAGGAAGCTTCTCTCTAATTTCCTTTTAGCAGATCGGGGACCTTCTGTCAAGTTTGAGTTATAAGATCATCTATATATTCATCTATATATCGGCAGGCAGTTGCTTTTCAAGTCCTACCATAAAAAAATCGTCCAGCAGTCTGTTTACCCAGCGAACAGTGTACGCTCTGTGCCTGTTGGGAAACGCACTCAGTATTATTATTTCCTGACCCACTTCCAAACGGACATAGGAATAGATACAAAGCCCGGAGTTGCTTATGTTGATGG
>JAWOKY010000023.1:0-2815 GCA_033853975.1 Thermodesulfovibrionales bacterium | reverse complement strand
CGAAAGAGGATTATGACTTTTTTTGCGGCAATACTCATGCTGGGCATTGCAGGCAGCATTGCCCTTTCGTCTTTTTTGACTAGGCCGATTGAGGAGCTTTCGGCAGGCGTCGCTGACCTTAAGGAGGGGAAAAAATATCGACAGCTCAAAATCTATTCCCAGGACGAGTTCGGGAAATTGACCGCAAGCTTCAATGAAATGATGGTACTGATAGACGAACAGAGCAGCAAGCTCAACAAATACGCCAAAGATTTGGAGGAAGCCTATGTTTCAACCGTCAGAGTGCTTGCGGCGGCAATCGACGCGAGAGATCCTTATACCCACGGGCATTCAACAAGAGTTTCGATGCTTTCTCTGCAACTCGGGAGAGAAATCGGGTTGAGCAACGAGGCGTTGGAAGAACTCGAGGTCGCATGCCTGTTCCATGATATCGGAAAAATCAAAACACCGGACTCCATCCTCCGCAAAAGAGGCAAGCTGAATGTATGGGAATACAAGGAAATGATGCGCCATACTGAATACGGGGCCGACATTCTCAGTAAAGCGCCGTCGCTGCAAAAATATATACCTCCAGTCAGGCATCACCACGAGTGGTTCAACGGTAAAGGCTATCCCGACAGGCTTAAGGGGGATGCCATTCCCCTGTTTGCCGCCATCATTGCCATAACCGATACTTATGACGCGATGACGTCGAGCAGACCCTATCGGAGCGCCATTTCGGACATTGAGACGTTGGATGAGCTCTTGAAGTGTGCCGGCGCGCAATTTCATCCCGACCTCGTGAAGGTCTTCACGGGAATCATGGATAAGCGGATTACTCAGGAAATGCAGGAGACGGTTAAACGAATATGCATCACCTTTCCTGTAAAATAATATCTCTCCATGCTGTTTTGATGCTCCTGATGTTTTCTTCCTGTATGCCAGAGAAGAACTCAGGATTCGACAAAACGTCGGTCGATAGAACCCGTAGGGAAGTCGATCGAATACGTCTGAAATCAGAACAGTATATTGTCCAGGGCGATTATAATAGTGCTTTGGATATCTATGCCGACGCCTGCCGCAAATATTCCGATGATCAGGCCCTCTTCACGAACTACGATAAGACCAGAGAGCATATTCACCATATCGCCGATGAGGCTTTCAACAGAGAGGATTTTGCCTCATCGGGGCGAGCATATTATGTCTTAATGAAAAACTATTCCTATTGCCCGGAACTCTTTCAGGAACCATCGTTTGACAAGGGATTTCTCCGCGATAGATTGGAGCATTGCAGCTCTTACCTCTCACAACGTGCACTGGTCGAATACAGAAAGGGTAACCTCTCCGAGGCAATTTCCATCTGGAAAAGCGTCCTTGAATTCGATCCGAATAATGCCGGCATTATTAAAGCCATCAATACGGCTACAATCCAGCTGAAAAATCTTCAACAAAAAGCAGAGTGAAAAGAGCGTATACATCTTCGCAGCTCCGTCTTTTCATTATCGCCGACCGCATTTACTGCATCCCTGTTGCAAAACCCCGCTGTTTGTGATACTGTGGACCCTCCCTAACCTTACCCCGAAAGGGGAGGCGTGTACCGATGGATATTGTTCTCGCCACACGAAACCGAAAGAAGATCGAAGAGATCAAACGGATCACCCTTGACCTGCCTATTACCATTCGCTCCCTCGATGACTACCCGAAGTGTCCCGAGGTGGTTGAGGACAAAGACACCTTCGAGGGGAATGCGGTAAAAAAAGCAGTCGAAGTCTGTGGCTGCACAGGCAAACCAGCCCTTGCCGACGATTCTGGCCTGGAAGTGGACGCTCTGGGTGGCGCACCCGGAGTGTACTCTGCCAGATACGCAGGCAGCGAGGGTGGTAGTAACGATATTAAGAATTATGAAAAACTTCTCTTCGACCTCAAAGATGTTTCAGACGATAGAAGAGGCGCCCAATTCGTCTGTTACATAGCCCTTGCTTTCCCGGACGGGACGGTCAAGACCTTCTTCGGTTACGCAAAAGGTCGTATCGGGCGTGAGCCCAGAGGCACAACAGGGTTCGGCTATGATCCGGTTTTCATCCCTGACGGCCATGAAAAAACTTTTGCAGAGATGACCGGTGAAGAGAAGGATCAACTCAGTCACCGCGGAAAAGCCCTTGAAAAACTAGCCGATTTCCTTCATTCGCAACCCTATTTATAAACAAAACTAATATTCAAATTATAATTTTTAACTTGAAAAAAAACTTGGTTTCAACGATTATAGGCCGGTTAAAAACTCACAAAGGGTTTAGTGCGCCTTTTAACATTCTCTTCTGAACATAATCTTTTCGACGGAGGAACCATCTCGATGGCTAAGAGGGTTGTGCTGCTCGGAGCGCCCGGTGCCGGCAAAGGCACGCAGGCGAAGATGTTGATCGAAAAATACAAGATTCCGCAGATATCCACGGGGGACATCCTCAGAAAGGCAGTGGCCGACGGCACACCGCTGGGCAAAGAGGCAAAGGTAATCATGGATCAGGGCGGGCTCGTTTCTGACAAAATCGTGCTCGGCCTCGTTGAAGAGCGCATCAAGCAGCCCGACTGCAAGGCCGGCTTCATACTCGACGGATTCCCGCGCAATACGGCCCAGGCCGAGGCACTGGACAAGATGCTCTCTGCCATGGGAGCTCCCCTTACCATTGCGCTCAACATCGACGTGGACATGAACGACCTCCTCAAGCGGCTCACCGGACGGCGGACCTGCAAAGGCTGCCAGCAGATGTACAATATCTATTTCTCCCCCTCCAAGAAAGACGGAGTCTGCGACAAGTGCGGCGGCCAGCTCTTCCAGCGT
>JAWOKY010000022.1:0-17809 GCA_033853975.1 Thermodesulfovibrionales bacterium | reverse complement strand
GATACGGGAAATGATCTGATCGAATTTCAGGTGCTGACCCGTCTCGAGGCACAGATACTGTTCGGGCAGCGTTGCACATCCGCAAAGCGCTACAAGGGCGACCGAGATAAGGAGGGCTCTCATCGTCTCTGGGTTTCTGTCAGTCTTTCTTCTTTCCTGAAAGGAGAGCCTTCAGCCCTTGCACCGCCCTTTCCGGGGAGGGATACACGGGGACCTTTGCCTTTTCGAGAAGAGACGTGAGTCTTCTCGTTATCCCGCTGGCTGCGATGTTGGCAGTGGCCGGCCTGCAGCACCGGTCCATAGTATCCTTCATAAGGAGTCCGAGCCTTTCGGTTATCCCAAGGACATTCGGAAGCGCTATCAGCAGAAAGCCGTCATAGGCGTCCTGCAGTTCGAGAAGGGCGGCAACATAATCCTCGTCTTTGACCTGAGCAGTGAGGTCTATGGGATTGTTGATCCCGTAAAAATGTGGGAAGATCCGGCTCAGCCTCCCCCTCTTTTCTTCGGAAAGTTTCGTCACCTCAAGCCCCTGCCTCAGACATTCGTCGGCCGCAAGTACTGCCGAGCCGCCTCCGTTTGTTATGATACAGACGCGGTTTCCTTTTGAAGGCCGCTGATAGGAGAGCGCCTTCGTGGCGTCGATGAGCTCATCGAAATTGGCAACCTCACTGATCCCGAACTGTCTGGCGATCGAATGAAAGACCTCGTATCTTCCCGCGAGCCTTCCGGTATGAGAAAAGGCTGCGGCCTGACCACTTGGTCCCTTCCCGGCCTTCAGGATCACAAGCGGCTTCTCAATCGAAAGGGCCTGTGCGCTTTCGACAAACCTTCTGCCGTCCCCCACTGACTCGATGTATGAGACGACAACATCCGTCTTCCTGTCCCGGGCGAGATATTCATAGATGTCGGTCTCGCCTATGTCTATCGCATTGCCGTAGCCTATAGCCTTTGAAACGCCTGCGTTGGCCTCTCTGATCGCCCCAAGCACGCAGCTCAGTATGGCTCCGGACTGCGAGACGACCGCGACGTTGCCTTTCTTCGGCCTCGGGAGCCTGGCGCGGTGAAGGAAGAACGTGTCAAGACGTTTGTGAGGGTTATAGACGCCCATGCAGTTTGGACCGAGAAGCCGGAACCCCAGTTCCTTCCCGGTCCTGAGCACCTCTTCCTGGAGGGCGGTCTCCCCGACCTCCGCAAAACCGGAACTCATCAGGATGATGCATCTTGTCTTTCCGCGAAAATCCCTCAGGATTTCAGGCACCTCAGGTGCGGGCCTGAGGATGACGCCGAGATCTATATCCCCCGGTATGTCCTGTACCGTAGGATACGTCCTCAAGCCCATCATCTCAGGATAATTCGGGTTTACAGGATAGACTTTCCCTCCGAAACCCAGGAGGTTTTTGAGAACTACGCCGCCGAGCTTTTCCTCGGAGTGGGCAGCGCCCACAATCGCTACGGACTTCGGCTGGAAGAGGGAATCCAGGGCGCTCATGCGCTTTCGATGAAGATCAGCGCAGGGTCTTCAAGATAGCTTATGATCTTCGACAGAAAAAGCGACGCATCAACGCCGTCGGTCAGCCGGTGATCAAAGGTGAGGGACAGGGGAAGGATCTTCCTGATCACTATCTGCCCGTTTTTGACCCAGGGTTTCTCCGCTATCTTGCCCACCCCGAGTATGGCGGCCTCCGGATAGTTGATGATCGGCGTGGCGAATGTCCCGCCGAAGTGGCCCCAGTTCGTTATCGTAAACGTCCCGCCCTTCATCTCATCAAGTTTGATCTTTCGCTCCCTGGCCTTGACGCTCAGCTCCTGGAGTTCTGTGGCAAGTTCGAGGATCGTTTTCTTTGCTGCTTCCCTTATGACCGGCACCATCAGTCCATCGGGCGTATCAACTGCGACGCCGATGTTGTAATACTTCCTGATGATAACCTCCTCGCGTTCGTCATCAAGAGAGGAGTTCAGCATAGGGTGTTCCGGAAGCGCATGGATGACCGCCTTCATGAAGAAGGGAAGAAAGGTGAGATGCACTCCCTTTTCGGCAAGCCCCTTTTTCTCCCTCTCCCTGAGGTCCCACAGCTCTGTAATGTCTGCCTCGTCCATCCCGGTAACAAAGACTGTCGTCTTCTGTGCAACAGACAGGTTCCTGGCTATCGTCCTTCTGAGTCCTTTCAGGGGGATGCGTTCGGCCGGGCCGTAAGCATCCTCCGCCTTTTTCCCCTTGCCTGCCGCGACCTTCACGTCTTCCATCGTTACGCTTCCGCCGGGCCCGGAGCCCTTCAGCGAATCGATGTCAATTCCGACCTCCTTTGCATAGGCCCTCACCGCTGGCGGCGCCAGCACCCTCTCCTCTTCCTCGGGAAGTACCCCTACGACGGAAACCGATTTCGGCCTCTCCTCTTCAGCTTCCGCCTTCGGGGCCTCCGCAGCCTCTCCTTCCTGGACAATCGTCATCAGAACCTCGCCGACCTTGACGATGTCGCCCTCCTGCTTGTTTATCTTAGCCACCACGCCCTTCTTCGGAGAAGGCACTTCCACTACGGCCTTATCGGTCTCGATTTCAAGGACATTCTGGTGCTCTTCAACCGCATCGCCCGCCTTGACGAGCCATTTTCGTACTTCGCCTTCGGTGATCCCTTCACCCAGATCAGGCAGCACAAAATCAAAGGGCATGACAACCTCCTTTTTTCCCTGGTCAAGTTTATCAGCTCTAACTTTCTTAAAAGAATAGCACGCAGTATTCAGGCAGTCAATTTGGACGGCCCGTCCGACATCCACTGGGCGCAGAAACGGCCGCCTCCTTTTGATGGCGGATTTCGTCCGTGATATAATCAGAGGATGAAGAAGCCGGGAAAAACTGGTATCAGCGCATTTTTCGTCCTGTTTGTTCTTTTTCTTCTTATTTTTTCGGCAGGCGCTGCGCAGGCGGCAGAAAAAGGGAAGCACTTTCTCTGGAGGGTGAGGTCCGGAAACTCCACCGCATATCTGCTTGGGTCGATTCATGTCCTGAAGAAGGATTTCTACCCTCTGAGCAAGGCGATCGAGGATGCTTTTGCGGGTTCTTCGGTACTCGCAGTCGAGGCGAATATCGATGACGTGAGCCGGATTGACGTCACGAATATGATCGGGAAGGCGATGTATCCTGCCGGCGATACCGTGGACAAGCACCTTTCGCCGGAGACGTACGAACTCCTTAAAAAGGAGCTTGAAGCCGACGGGCTCCCGCTTGGCCTTGTTGCGATGCAGAGGCCCTGGTTTATCGCCCTCACCCTGACATCCTTCGAGCTTCTCAAGGCAGGGTATGATCCCGCCTATGGGATAGACCAGCACTTCATCTCCGAGGCCGAGGGAAAGAAGAAGATAGTGGAGCTCGAAGGGTTCGACTACCAGGTCAACCTCCTTTCGGGGCTGCCGGAGAAGGAACAGGAAGTTTTCCTCCTCAGCACGATGAAGGACCTCAATACCCTCGACCAGGACGCCGACAGGCTTGTCAGTGCCTGGAAGGCCGGTGATACACAGGCCGTTGCATCACTCATCTCAAGCGATGAACAGGAAGCGGGGATGTCCCCTGTTTACGATAAGGTACTTTACGACAGAAACAGAAAAATGGCTGACAAGGTCGAGGGGCTGCTTCGAAAAGGACAGACCGCGTTCGTAGTTGTCGGGGCCGGCCACCTTGTCGGAGAAAAAGGGATCGTCGAGATCCTCAGGGAAAGGGGATACAGGGTCGACCAGCTCTGACCTGGAAAATGATGCAGAGGGCGGACTGTCTTTCAGGGAAGGAAGAATGAGATACAGGCTTCAGACAGGCTCTTTTGCGTGGCTTATCCAGCGGCTGACGGGAATCGTCCTGACACTCTACCTCTTCCTGCATCTCTACGTGCTCAGTTCACTGAAGGACCCGTTACATTACGCTTCGGTGCTTAAACTCATGAGGAGCCCCCTTGTCAGGGTGAGCGACGCGGGTCTCCTTGGGTTGGTAGTCGGACACGCGCTCAACGGCTTCAGGCTCACGCTCATCGATCTTGGGATGCCGACGGAGCTTCAGAAGAAAGTTTTCTATACCGCCTTCGTACTCGGGGCGGCGATCTTCATCGCTGGATCGGTGCCGATGATAAAGGGCGGCCGGTGAAGGGGGTGGCTGGGTGGCTTCTGCAGAGGGTCACCGGGGTTCTGCTTATTGCAGGGCTGATTCTTCATTTTGCTGTCATGCACTTCAGCGGCACACAGCAGATAACCTATGCCTTTGTGATGAAAAGGCTGTCTGACCCGTGGTGGAAGACGTTCGACATCGCATTCCTTCTCACGGCGATCCTGCATGGATTTAACGGCTTCAGGGGACTGGCAATCGAGTACGTCGGCTCTGAGCGGCTGCTAAGACTCTCTCAGACAGTCATCTTTTTGTTTGCGGCCGGCCTCGCCCTGGCGGGGATCTATATCGTCTCACTCTAGTACCTTAAAAAGGAGAACAAATGACTGAACGAACATACAGATACAGGCGGGAGGACTTCGGCGACCTTCCGGTGACGCTCATTCACCTCACAATCCACCTGAATTTCACCGGTGATGCGGTCGAAGCGACGAGCTGCCTGGAGATGACTGCAAGAGGTCTACTCAGCGAGATAACGCTGGATGCAAACAGCCTCGAGATCGACGGTGTCGAGTGGTGCACAGGCCCGGAGGAGAAGGGGTCTCCCCTGACCTTCGAGTACCTGCGCGAAAAAAACAGGCTGAGGATAGTCCTTCCCCGGAGCGTCGAGGAAGGAGAACGATTCTTTGTCCGGACCATCACCCGCTGCTTCCCTTCCGATCATATACTTGAGGGTATATATAAGGACACGACGCCGCCTGGCGCGCCCCAGCAGTATGTGTCACAGTGCCAGCAGTGGGGCTTCCAGCGGATCATGCCTGTGCTCGACGACTGTCGCGCAAAATGCACGATGACCACGACGATCGAGGCAGACAGCGCGTATACGCATCTTATCAGCAACGGCAATATCAGCAGGCGCACCAACCCTGAGGGCAAGCCGGTCCCGAAGCCCGGTGCCCCGGGAAGACAGGTGATAACCTATGAAAACCCTGTGCCGATGGCTCCATATCTCTTCGTAGTCTGCGCAGGAACCTGGGATGTCCTCGACGATACCGTCACCTATCCCTCGGGTAGAGGCGTCCGGCTTGAGTACCTCGTGCCGCCAGGGAGCACCGGGGAGGTCCGAATCCCCATGGAGATCCTGAAAGAGTCTGTCCTCTGGATAGAGAGGACACAGGATTACGAGTACACGGGGGATACCTACAGGACCATCTGCATGAACAAGTCAAATTTCGGCGGGATGGAGAATGTGGGCAATACGACCATCGTTACCGATGCGGCGCTCGTAACAGAACATACCCTCGATTCCGCTCTCCTCTATGCCCATGCGGTGATCGTCCACGAATTCGAGCATAACCAGTGCGGAAGCGAGACAACGATGGAGACACCATTCGATGTCTGGCTGAACGAGGCATATACGGTCGATGTTGAACGCCAGTTCATGGCCGCTGTCTTCGACCCTTCCTTTGTCCGGCTGAACCAGGTGGAAGGAATCAGAAATCCCCTGCTGGGTCCCCTCGCGATAGAGGATGCGGGTCATGCAGGAAGGATCGTCCGTGAAGGTTTCAACGACCCGGACGAACTGATAGACGGGGTGACCTATGTCAAGGCCGCCGAGGTGATAAGGATGCTCAGGCTGATACTGGGGCCTGAACGGTTTCATGCCGGAAAGACGCTCTATTTCACACGGTATAAGAACGGAAACGCGGACACCGACCAGTTCTTCGAATGTTTCGAGGAGGTCTCCGGTATGTCGCTCGAACAGTTCAAGAAAGGGTGGCTCTACAGGATAGGATATCCGCGGGTTACTGCGACGACTCAGTATGAAAAAGACAAGGGACTTTACCGCATCCTGTTCCAGCAGGAACTGCGGGAAGGGGAGTCCCCCTTTCATATGCCTGTCGAGGTCGCACTTGTGGACAGCGAAGGAAGAGATATCCCGGGGAGCCGGGAGGTCTTCCAGCTGAGGGAGGCCCGGGCAGAAATGACGTACGAAGACATTCCAAAACCTCCGGCCTTTGCCTCGATGAACCGGGATTACTCTTTTTACGGCACGTTTCGACACCGAAATGCCGATGGAAAGATGCTCTCCTTGCAGGCCCGGATGGACCCCAACGCCTATAACAGGGTGGACGCGATGCGGCAGCTCACCGACAGAGAGCGGATTGCCCTCCTCCTGCATCCCGACGCGGCCATAGGCGAAGAATGGCTTGGACTCTACGGAGAGATACTCTCGGACAGGGACCTTTCCCCGTCACTGAGGGCATATTTCCTGAGAATCGATGAGCAGCCTCTCGACCGGCAATACTCCACCTGGTATCAGGAGATTGTCACTGCCCGCGAAAAACTGATGATGGAGGTGAACGGCCGCTACCGAAAGCTCCTGCTCGATGAGTTCGAAAAGCTCGACACCTATTCGGCCGGAAGATCGCCGAAGGAGGGGATCGAGGAGCGGATGCTCAAGGCCGTACTCCTTGATCTCATCGTTGTCGACGACTCCCCGGAGAGTCATCAACTGATACTCGACCACTACAGGAAGGCGACGACCGCTACCGACCGCGTCGCCTCGCTGGCTGCCCTGAACAGAAGTTCTTCCCCCCTGCGGCTGCAGGTGCTTGAAGAGGCATATGAGCGCTGGCATGCTCATCTGAGCGGCTATGCGAACTATCTCCGAGTGGTTTCCGGGGGCACCTGTCCGGATGTCTTCGATATGATCGAGGCCGAAAAGAGGCGGCCGAGCTTCGATATTACCCAGCCAACCTGGTCACGCGCCCTTTTTCTTCCGATGGCAGCGAACAACAAGATGGTCTGGACCGACAAGGGCATAAAATGGGTTGCCGATACGGTGATCGAACTGTCGCCGCTTAACGCGACCACGACGGGACGTCTCCTGAACACGTTTCAGCAGGTGAAGAGAATGAAGCCGGAATTAAGAGAAAGGGTGAAGGCTGCCCTTGAGCATATCATCGAAAACGTTTCGCGGCAGGACAGTCCTGCCGTTTACGGACAGACAGAGGCGTATCTGGCAGGACTCTGATTTTTCGAAACGACAGGGGATAGATTTCAGCCGCAGAAAACACAGGGATCACGGGGCCGCCTTCTTTCTTATCCGCGCCCTCAGCACCCCGTGATTACCCTAATCTTAAATGCCTTCGAACTCCTTCGCTGCCCGGGCAGCATCGGAGTCATGGGCGTTGTTGTCCGCCTTTGCTGCTGAAAGCAGGGCTGCGCCGAGGTTCAACGCAAGCAGCACCAGGATGACGACAAGAAAACCATGCAAAAAGGCGGCGTCCTTGTCTGCAAGCGGTATGTTGGCGTTCCTGAAGACGTGGTGGACGTTCTGATATCCCCTGTCCGCAAGGTATTTGTGTTCAAGAGAGGTGAATATGACGCCTGAGATGTCAACACCGAAGATCAGGCCAAGGGACCTCATCATGTTCAGGATTCCGCCGGCTACTCCAAGCTTGTCCTTTGGCGCGGCGCCCATTATGGCGCTGTTGTTCGGAGGCGTAAACATTCCCATTCCCACGCCAAGCAGGATCAGTTCGGCCACAAGGACGCTCAGATGAGTCGATACGCCTATAAACAGGAGACCTCCGCAGGCAAGCGCCGAAACCAGCATACCCGATGCGGTCATTATCCTTGACCCGAACTTATCCGAGATATGTCCCGACAAAGGCGCAACCACAGCCATGGCAAGCGGAATCGGGGTGAGAAGTATTCCCGTCATGGCAACGCTCAGATTAAGCACCCTTTCGAGGTAGAAGGGCATCAGGAACAGCACAGCGAAGAGGACGTAATAGGACATCATTCCTGTCAGGTTGCCCAGTGAGAAGGTCAGGTTCTTGAACAGTTTCAGGTCAATCAGCGGGTGTTCAACGTTCAGTTCCGTTATCACGAACAGCGCAAGCAGGATCGCCGCATGCATGAAGTAGACTATAATGGTGGTCGACTCCCAGCCGAGTTTGACCCCTTCGTTGAAGGCCATAACAAGAAATGCCAGCCCCGCTGCAAAGGAGAGTGCGCCGATGTAGTCGATCTTCTCCCTCTTCCGGGTGTTTACGTTTGGCGGAAGGATGAAAAGCGCCGCTGTAACGCCGATAATGCCGATCGGGATGTTAACGTAAAATATGGCCCTCCAGCCTACCGCGGCTATCAGGATTCCCCCGACAAAGGGACCGACGGACATCGAGACCGCCTGAACGGCGCCCTGAATGCCGATCGCCTTGCCTCTTTCGTTTGAAGGGAACGCCTGTGTTATCAGGGCCACGGAATTTGCCTGGAGAAGTCCTGCTCCTATGGCCTGGAGCACTCGCGCCCCGATCAGGAAGGAAGCGGTCGGCGCCATTCCGCAGAGCGCGGAGCCGGCCGTGAAAACCACGAAACCCCCTGTGTAGAGCCGTGACCTGCCGAACATATCGGCGAGTCTGCCGAAAAGGGGCAGAAAGATCGTGAGAGTTAGCATATAGGCCATCGCCACCCATTCGATCATGCGCATTGAGACGTTGAAATCAGTCTTCAGCGTAGGCATCGCAACGTTAACGATGCTTACGTCCAGCGCCGACATGGTGGCGCCCACCAGGACGGTCGAAAGTATAAACCATTTCCACGTCGGTCGCGTGGAAAAGAAAGCATGAGGAAATGTAAATTTCCTGTTCATTTTAACCAGCCTCCCATAAACGAACCCTATTTTATATATTCAATATATTTAGCCTTAGAATTATTCTACGTCTTGATTATGAAAAAATTGTGAAGCAGGCTATACGGATCTGGTCTGAGGCCGCCCTGCCCGATCGTCGGCAGGTGACGAATCTCTGCAAAGGCGGCTATTTCTGGAGGAAAACTCCTGCGGGGGACTATGAAATGGGTATACCCCGCCACAGCGGACACCGGATCCGCAGAGAAGTGAGGATTTTACTCTGCGTATCCCGTGCCCTCTGTGGCAGAACTGGAAAGATAAATCTATTTCTTGCCGAGGATGGCGTCTTTGGCGGCCTTTGCCACCCGGAACTTCACAACCTTCTTGGCCGGTATCTTTATGGCCTGACCGGTCTGGGGGTTCCTCCCCATGCGTGCCTTCCGCTGCATGAGCACTATTTTCCCTATGCCGGGGAGAGTGAAAGAGTTTTTCGCCTCCTTGTACGCAAGCGTCGCGATCTCATCGAGTATCGCGACCGCCTGCACCTTCTTGATGTCGGCCTTCTTTGCAAGATGGTCCGCAATCTGAGACTTCGTCATCGCCTTTGCCTTTGCCATTACACCTTCCTCCTTGAATGAAATGACTGATGAATTTTGTGCAGCCCAGATAATTATGCCAAGAAATTTGATACTGTGCAAGAATAAAGATTGCTTTTCAAGGATGGGAGCCTGCACCGGGTCCGACGAAGAGCAAGGTGTTTTTGATGTACCCATGGACAGAGTTTTATTTCCGGAAGCGAAAAGGGTACAATAGATGGCATTTAAATCATCGGAGGCGGTACGGACATATGAAGAATAAAGTGGTGATAGGCACGCGGGGCAGCAAGCTCGCGCTCTGGCAGGCTGAATGGGTGAAGTCTGAGCTTCAGAGGATGAACCCGGGCCTCGAGGTGGAGCTTAACAAGATCAAGACAACCGGCGACAAGATTCTCGATGTTCCCCTTGCAAAGGTCGGCGGAAAGGGACTTTTCGTGAAGGAGATTGAAGAGGCGCTCCTTCGCGGAGAGGCGGACCTCGCAGTTCACAGCATGAAGGACGTGCCGACCGAATTCCCCGAGGGGCTGCACCTTGCAGTGATCTGCGAGCGGGAAGACCCCCGCGACGCCTTTATCGCGAGAATCGAAAACGGTGAGTCTGTCATCGCCGGTTTCGAGAGTCTTCCCCGTGGCGCATCCGTCGGCACGAGCAGCCTCAGGCGTTCCTGCCAGCTTCTTAACAGAAGGCCCGATCTCAGGATCATGCAGCTGAGGGGCAACCTTGACACGAGGCTGAGGAAGCTTGACGAAAAGGAGTTCGATGCGATCATCCT
This sequence comes from Thermodesulfovibrionales bacterium, assembly GCA_033853975.1. Classification (GTDB taxonomy): domain Bacteria; phylum Nitrospirota; class Thermodesulfovibrionia; order Thermodesulfovibrionales; family UBA6898; genus JAWOKY01. The sequence continues at coordinate 7,718 of JAWOKY010000022.1, read as the reverse complement.
TGCCGCAGCAGGGGTGAAAAGGCTCGGTTGGGCAAAGAGGATCACCGAAATCCTTGCTCCGGAGATAAGTCTCCCTGCCATCGGACAGGGCGCGATCGGGATCGAGTGCAGGACCGGGGACGGCTTCGTCAACGATCTCATATCGCCTTTGAACCACACTGAGACCGCGCTGTGCGTGAGGGCTGAAAGGTCCTGCCTGCAAAGGCTCGAAGGAGGATGTCAGGTGCCGATTGCCGCGCACGCCAGACTCTCCGGGAATAATCTCATTATTGACGGACTTGTTGGGAGCGTTTCGGGAGACAGGCTTGTGAGGTCCCATTTTGAGGGGATGCCTGAAGAGTACGAATCCCTCGGCAAGAGGCTTGCCGAGGATCTTCTTTCGAAGGGGGCTGACAAGATACTGGCCGAAGTGTATGGCAGGTGCGTTTCACGGATTGACCTGCCGTAGAAAGAGTTGCTCTACGAAGTTTCTTCCTTTGCCATTGCTTCGACTTGTTCCTTGGTTTCCTGGCAGTTTATGCAGAGGCTGGCTGTAGGCATGACATGCAGTCTTTTCTCGCTGATCTCTTCCCCGCATTCTTCACAGATGCCGTAGGTCCCCTCTTTTATCTTACGGATCGCCTCGTCGATGTCATGCAGGGCCTTTCGGTGGGCGTCGAGCCTCCGCAGATTGAGATCTTCGGAGATGTCCACGACCGCCCAGTCGCCTTCGTCAAGCGCTGTATCAACGAGCTGGCGGTTTTCTCCGCTGATATACTTGGAGATTTCTTCCTTTGCCTCCCTGACGATGGTCTCCCTTCTTCTTAAGAGCGCCTTTCTCAGTTCTTCGAGTCTGTCGACTTTTCCCGCGGCAGCCTTTGCCTCTTTCTTCACTGTCTTTACCGCTGCAGGCTTTTTCAGGGCAGTCTTTTTCGGGGTGGTCTTTTTCATCGCTCTGCCCTCTTTAGCAGGCGCGGTCTTCGATTTCCTCACGGCTTTTGCAGGCTTTCTTCCCGCGGCAATCGTCTTCCTGGCAGCGGACTTCTTCTTCGGGGCAGCCGTAGCCGCGGTGGGTTTTTTCTTCAGGGTCTTTGCCTTCTTTATCGCAGCCATTACTTTGTTTCTTCTTTTTTTACTTCTTCCTTGAAAACTTCTATGATGCTTCTTACCTTGATCCCGGCCGCCTGAAGGGCCTTCTGGATGTCGGGAAGCTTCGCGTCTTCGACTTTCAATACGAAGTTGCTGTTCACCTTACACCTCCATTATCTCTTTTTCCTTGTGGGCGAGGACCTCGTCCACCTTCTTTATGAACGAATCGGTGACCTTCTGTATCTCTTCCTGCTCCTTCTTTACTTCATCTTCGCTTGTGTGTTTCTCTTTTTCAAGCTTTTTCAGCTCTTCGTTTGCATCCCTGCGGATGTTCCTCACTGCAACCTTTGTTTCCTCGGCCCTCTTCCTGACGACCTTCACAAGCTGCTTTCTTCTTTCCTCGGTAAGAACCGGTATGTTTATCCTGATCATCTTGCCGTCGTTCATCGGGGTGAGTCCAAGATCAGACTTCATGATGGCCTTTTCGATCTCAGGGATAATGCGCTGCTCCCAGGGCTGAATGGCGATCTGTCTGCTCTCGGGGACGCTCAGGCTGGCGAGCTGTTGAAGGGGGGTCGGAGTTCCGTAGTAGTCGACGGTGATGCCGTCAAGGAGTCCGAGAGATGCCCTGCCGGTCCTAACCGAAGCAAATTCCTTCTTCAGCGCGTCCAATGCGCCGGTCATTTTCTCATTTGTTCTTTTTCTTATCTCCTGGTCCATCATTCCCCCTCACGAGGGTGCCTACGTCCTTTCCCTCGATGATCTGTCTGATGTTGCCCTTCTGTCTTACATTAAATACCACAATGGGGAGGTCGTTGTCCATACATAACGTTACAGCGGTGGAATCCATCACCGCAAGCCCTCTCTTGAGCACCTCCATATAGGTCAGCTTCCTGTATTTTTTTGCAGACGGGTCTTTCACCGGGTCGGCCGAATAAACGCCGTCGACTTTGGTTCCCTTGATGATGACGTTGGCCCCAATTTCCATCGCCCGGAGTGCGGCTGCGGTGTCGGTGGTGAAGTAGGGGTTGCCGGTACCTGCGGCGAAAATCACGACCCTTCCCTTTTCGAGATGCCTCATCGCCCTTCTGCGTATGTAAGGCTCGGCAAGTTCGCGCATCTCTATCGCCGACTGAACCCGCGTGGGGATCTGGTATTTTTCGAGGGCGTTTTGAAGCGCAAGAGCGTTGATAACGGTGGCGAGCATGCCCATATAATCGGCCGAGGCCCTCTCCATCCCCTGCAGGCTCGCCTGGACGCCCCTGAATATATTGCCGCCTCCGATGACGATGCATAGCTGCACACCCATCGAAGCGACGTCCCTGATTTCCCTGGCGAGGAAGTCAACGGTACCGGGATCGATACCGTATCCCTTGTCTCCCATCAGGGCCTCTCCGCTGATCTTGAGAAGCACTCTTTTGTATTTCAGCCGTGCCATGCCCTCAGCAGCTCTTCGGTGAGGACGGCTGGGTCTCGCCGAGCTGGAACCTGGCGAACCTTCTAACGACGAGGTTTTCCCCGAGCTTTGCCACCCGTTCGGTGATAACGTCCTTGATCTTCTTCTTCTGGTCCGGGTCCTTCACGAATAGCTGGTCAAGAAGACAGGTGTCAGAAAAGAACTTTTCGAGCTTTCCCTCGACGATCTTGTCAACTACCTGGGGAGGCTTGTTCGTTACCTGCGCCTTATAAATCTCTTTTTCACGGTCGAGCACCTCCTGGGGCACTTCCTCACGTGAGAGATAGGAAGGGTTTGCGGCTGCGATATGCATGGCGATGTCCTTCACCATGTCCCGGAAATCGTCGGTCCTCGCAACGAAATCGGTCTCGCAGTTGACTTCGATCATCACCCCTATCTTGTCCATATGGATATAGGAGCCGATCATCCCTTCAGAAGCGGTCCTGCCCGCCTTCTTCGCGGCGGTCGCAAGCCCTTTCTGTCTCAGAACATCTATCGCCTTCTCGAAATCTCCGGCGCTGTCAACGAGGGCCTTCTTGCACTCCATCATCCCCGCACCGGTCTTCTCCCTGAGTTCCCTTACAGTTTCCGCTGAAATCGCTGCCATTACTCTGTTACCTCCTGCGATTCTTCGGTCTGTATCTTTTCTTCGATCTTGGCCTCTTCGGCCTGCTGCTCTGCTTCCTTGGTGAGCGCGCTTCTCCCCTCGATCACCGCCGTCGCCATCTTCGATGTGATCAGTTTGATCGCCCTGATCGCGTCGTCGTTGCCGGGGATAACGTAGTCCACCTCGTCGGGGTCGCAGTTGGTGTCCACAACGGCCACGATCGGTATTGACAGCTTCCTGGCCTCTGCAACGCCGATCCTCTCCTTCTTCGGATCGATAATGAAGATGACGCCGGGGAGTTCCTTCATATCCTTGATCCCCGAGAGGTTCCTGTCGAGTTTCGTTCTCTCTTTTTCGAGAATGGCAGCCTCGCGCTTTGGAAGAAGCGCCATCGTACCGTCCTCTTTCATCTGTTCGATCTTCTTCAGTCTCTCGATGCTCTTCTTAACGGTCAGGAAGTTGGTGAGCATGCCCCCGAGCCATCTCTGGTTCACATAGAACGCCGAAGCCCTCCTGGCCTCCTCCATTATCGCGTCCTGGGCCTGTTTCTTGGTGCCGACGAAGAGCACTCCGGAGCCTGTGGCAGCAGAGTTTCTCACATAGTTGAATGCTTCCTCGAGCCCCTTCAGTGTCTTCTGGAGATCGATTATGTAGATACCGTTTCTTTCCCCGAAGATATACCTCTTCATCTTCGGGTTCCAGCGTTTCACCTGATGACCGAAATGTACTCCGGCCTCAAGCAACTCCTTCATTGTTGCGACCATAATTCTCCTCCCATGGTTTTGCCTCCGCCTGTCCTGCCAACCCCTTTCGGGACCATGAGGCAGGACTGTAGCCGGCGTGTGAATTTATAAATCCTGTAAAAAACAGGTTGCTCAGGCTACAAGAGTACCATAGAAAATTTTTTTTTTCAAGGGAATGATATAATAAACCCGTTGAAATATAAGAAGAATAAAACAGGCATGGACAACCCAGGGAAGAGATGTCCCGGCCTCATCTCTGCCGTGGCCGTTGAAGGCGCTCTCTTTTTGGCTGAATGCAGGAATACGGGGGAAGGAAAAACCCCGGAGCCGGCCTTCCGGCATGGCAAAAAAGGGGGCAATCCCTTTCTATACTTCGCATCCGGCATAGGCAAGGCCAATGCCGCACATGCCGCCTCTATAATGATTCGCGAATATTCACCTTCGCTCATTGTCAGCTTCGGGATCGGGGGTGCCTATCCTTCTTCGGGGCTTGAGGTCGGCGATCTTGCCGTAGCCCAGCGGGAGATCTATACGGATGAGGGTGTTTTCCTCAAAGACGGCTTCCACGACCTTAAGATGATCGGTATCCCAACTGTCAGGGCAGGCAGACGCAGTTACTTTAATGAATTTCCATCTGACAGGTCTCTTGCTCGAAAGGCGCTTTGTGCGGCAGGGTACGTTGCGAATGCCAGGATCGGGGCGTTTGCCACCGTTTCCTCATGCACCGGCACCCGGAAAAGGTCGCTCGAAATAGAAAAGAGGTTCGGCGTCATCTGCGAAAATATGGAGGGTGCTGCCGTCGCCCAGATATGCCGTCTCTACGGCGTTCCTTTTGTAGAGATAAGAGGGATAAGCAATATCGTGGAAGACAGGGATACCCGCAAATGGAACGTGAGGCTCGCTGCCGAAAACTGCCAGAAGGCGGTGATGTATTTCCTCGAAATGCTGGCAGGCTGAAGGAGTCCGACATTCCGAAAAACGCCATAGAATCGGCGAATTATTGTCCTTATTCACGCAAGCGCCGAAACAGCGCCTTTAGATGGTTTGAGACTGATTTTGTCGATGATGTCGTGGAATTTGAGGGGCCTCCAACTATGGCCGTTTTTCACAACATCAGACTCCTTCAGGGCTGTGATTCATAGCGATATACGGTAAGGGTGTTGGTTGATGAGATATAATAAAGATAAGGAAGGCAGCCTGATGATTAGCGGCTCGACTCTGAAATTCAGTCTCACAAAGGGTTTCGGAGAGTTTTTCTGGAACCTCTGTCCGGTCTGCGGCTGCGCATCGATACGGACGACCTTCTGGGAAGACGGGACCGTTGAGCACGGCGACTGTCTCGTCTGCAAAAGGATGTCAGAGATAATGGAGCTCGATGAGGATTTCTCACGGGGGGATGCAGAAGGCCTGTGAAGACCGTTACGCTCGGCTATTCGCCATGCCCGAATGATACCTTCATCTTCCATGCCCTTGTAAACGGGAAGATCGAAACTGAAGGCCTTCGATTCAGGGAGATGCTCGAAGACGTCGAAACCCTCAACCGGATGGCCCGCCGCGCCGAGCTTGATGTCACAAAGGTTTCCTTTCATGCCTTCGGCCATCTCAGGGAAGATTACTGCCTCCTCCGCTCGGGAGGCGCCCTCGGGAAGGGGTGCGGCCCACTCGTGGTCTCACAGAGAGACTGCACGATGGATCAGCTGAAAGGGAAAAGGATCGCCATCCCAGGGATGCTTACGACCGCCTATCTTCTTCTTCTGATATTCGACCCCGCCTTTTCCGAAAACGTGAAGGTCATGCCCTTTAACGAGATCATCGGCGCGGTGAAAAATGGCGATGTTGACGCAGGACTCATCATCCACGAAAGCAGGTTTACCTATCAGAAGGCGGGGCTTCGGAAGGTGGCAGACCTTGGAGAATGGTGGGAAAGGGAGACGGGATCCCTCATCCCGCTTGGCGCGATCCTTGCCAGAAGAAGGCTGGGTGGGGAAACGGTGAGGCGTATCGACGGACTCATAAGAAGGAGCATCGAATTTGCCTTCTCAAACAGGACAGAACCCCTCTCTTACATCAAAAGACACTCCCAGGAGATGGAAGATGAAGTCGTCAGGCAGCACATCGACCTTTATGTGAACGATTATTCCATCGATATAGGCGATGACGGGGTCCGCTCGGTCGAGGAACTTTTCAGGATGGCCGAGGAACGCGGGATCATTCCCCCCTCTAAGCTTCCTCTCTTCTTCTGATCCCTGCTTCTTTCATGCAGCTTTTACCGCCTGTTTGGATATAATGTAATAAGCGTATGGCGCAGACGCAGGAAGAAAAGAATAACTCAAGGGTCAGAAACCGCCGCGTCCACATGGCGAACGAAAGGACGTTTCTCGCCTGGATACGGACGAGCATAGGCATCATGGCCTTCGGGTTCGTTGTCGAAAAATTCGGCCTCTTCGCAAGACAGTTCACCTATTTTCTGAAAACCTCCGGGATGTCCGAGGGCCGAAGCCTCCTTCCCGGCGGCAGACCCATTCAGCCGCCCTCGGCCGGCTATTCCTCCGTCCTCGGGATACTTCTTGTCGCCCTCGGCGCTCTGATGGCGGTCCTGGCCCTCGTCCGCTACAAGAAGGTCGAAAGACAGATCGATGAAGACACCTATCAGCCCTCGGTGATACTGGATACCCTTCTTGCGATATCGGTGCTCGTTGTGGGGATATTCCTTCTCATCTACCTGATCCACAGTCTGTGATATTTGCGCTGCATGCAGTAATCCTCTCAGAGTTTCCACATTCCTGTCATACAGGCGAAAGCCGGTATCCAGTGACGTTCCCCAAAGTCGCCCGACGCCTTTTTTCTTCTTTACATCGTTTTTGCTTTCCATTAGACTAGTCCATTCAAAGGCCGTAAAGCCTTTTGCGGGGATCATGGAGAGGGTAATCTTTGGGGATGATTTCACATTTCCTGCTGCCTCGAAGGCGGCAGCGGCGGTAGCCTGCGCTCTAATAGGAAAACACCTTTTCTTGTCCCTATCAGCCGGCAATTTGCAGAATCCCCGTATTTTACGAAGTTCGCTTTTGCCCCGAATTTCAGACCAAAAGCGAAATCTCAGTCAAAGACTTTATTTATTACTTGCGGATTTTAAATAATTATTGTTGATCCCGTGTTGGTGAGAATCACACGTTTCGGCGGAAAAGGGAAGTTCATATAGTAATATGTTATACGAAAAAAATTAATAAAATGAAGACAATAAAATTAATCTCAATTGCTCTTGCACTCTTCTTGTGCATTACTGCCATAAGTAGCGGCGAAGAGAAGCCGAAGAAAAAGACATGTAAAGAACATCCTAAGCTTTCTGGGCCTTGCTTTAAAGTAAGGGGAAGAATGGGCTTATACAATGGCAGCCTGAATATACGAATATGGAAAGTAGGAACGAAGCGCATGTTGGCCATAGGTGAAGGGGAATTTCTTCTAGACGGCTATGAGAATTTACCACAAGAATTGGAACGACAACTCAATTGGGAAAATGCAATGTTCGCTGATTTTCTGGTCTGTCCTTTCACTGACGATGAACCCGGCGTTATGCGGCAGGTGTGTGTGGAATCTGCTGAAAACATATCAATAAGAAAATATTGGAAAAAGCGTATAACACCAGCATCGAGAGGGAAGCGGTAATAACCGCTTGTCGTTTTGACTTTTGCTTACACCGCGCCCCTCATGTATTTCGTTGGGCGTCGAGATCGGCTTCTTCCCAGACATCTCAAGGAGACACACGATATGACCATCTTATACCGAGCGAGTGACGGCACGGCGATCGGCTGCACGCCATTCGGGAGTGGCAGTCCCTTAATACTTG
>JAWOKY010000021.1:0-4190 GCA_033853975.1 Thermodesulfovibrionales bacterium | reverse complement strand
AAATGGCGGTAAAATCCGTTAAGGCGGCGCCCGGCGTGTCCGGAGGAAAGACACCCCTGCTGGAAATTGTCCTCAAGTGCGACTCCATCGGAAGCGTGGAAGCGGCGGCGGCCGCCATTTCCGGCATGTCAGTGCGCGGCGCGGGTATCGCTGTCATAGGAAGCGGGGTAGGGGCGGTCTCGAAGTCCGACGTTCTTCTCGCCGGAACTGCGAGCGGACTGATCGCAGGCTTCCAGGTGGGGGTTGCGCCGGGGCTCGATAAAGTGCTCAGGGAGCACCGCGTTGAAGTCCGCCTTTACAGCGTGATCTATTCGCTGATCGATGACCTCCGGAAGATTGCAGAAAGCCTCGTGCAGGGCCCCCTGCCCGAAGAAGAGATCACCGGCTCCGGCAAGGTGATCGCGCTTTTTAAAAGCAGCAGGAAGGGGATCATCATCGGCTGCCGGGTGTTCGAAGGCCATTTCGCGGTCGGCCAGCACTTCCGTATCTTCTCTGACATGGGACCGGTTTATTCCGGCACCATTGAATCGCTCCACATAGGGCCCAACGCCGTGCAAAAGGCCTCGGCAGGGCAGGAGGTAGGCATAAAAATAACGGGGTTCAGCAGGGCCAGGGTAGGAGACCTCGTGGAGAGCTTCAGGCCCCTGCCCTCCCGCAAAGCAGCTGCGTGGCAGCCCTCAGGCAGAGTTTTCAGAATATAGAACCCCCTTCAATCTGCCAGCGAAAACGATGAGAACGAAAACCAAAGGACCTTGTTTTGACCAATGGAGAGAGCTGAAATGGGTAAGAGCATTAAAGGTCCTTCCAGTTTGAGAATTTCCTTAATGTCATATCCCGTCTCGTGGGCCCGAGCAGGGGAAACAGGTTCTTTACAAGCCAATTAACCGGTTTTAGGGTATGATGCACATACAAGTCCGACGGGACAAGGTCGCATTTAAAGTGCAGCTTGGGATCATAGCTCAGCGCAGTGCTGTAATAACGTTTCACGCCGTTGGCAAGGCACCACTCTATAAGGTCCCTGAAGGTCACAAAATAAAGATGAATACTGCCGGCAACGCTGTAATCCAGACCTAAATTCTCGTCCCACAGAGCGCCGTCATGCAGGGCGCAGACGCTGAAGGCAACGGCCTTTCCAGAGAGACGCCATATGAAAAACCGCATCTTGTCGGGCATGTGGGCGCCGACGAGGCGGAAATACCCGGGAGTCAGCTTTGAGAAACGCAGGGCCGCTCGCTCGTATACCTGGAGATAGAGCGGGTAGACCTCGTCGGCATACGGTGAGAGGTCGGTGACTGCCTCCATAACCAACGGGCCGGCTTCAGCCGCTTTCCTGAATTTGCGCCGAAGGTTCTTGCGAAAGACGGGACCGAGCTTGACCTGCATGTATTCGTCGAAATTTTTGAAAGGCAGGTTGAGCATACAGTTAGGCATGCTGGGGATCCGCACATAGCCATTACGAACGAAAGAAGCCATGGGGGTGCGCAAACGGGCATCGAACTCTTTCAATACAATCAGCGAAGCTCCGAAAAGATTCGCGCACCGACCCAGCACCTCGATGAGCGCCTTTATGCACCATTCCGTGTATCCGGGAGACGCACCGAGGAAGCCTTCTCCCACAGGAGATCCTACCATCAGCATACGCATTGTGACGGCCTGCCTGACCATCGCGCGTGCTGCGCGGGAAATACGGCCGACGGGCCGGCGTATTCCGGCGAGGGGATCCATGTTCACCAGGAAGAACGGCTGAATGCCCCTAATAATGCCTGTGCTGTCCTCCAGAACGATATACCGGTATATGACGTCTTCGGTTATAGTTTCCTCGAGTATCTCGAAAAACCGGTGACCCTTGCGGTGAAGCGAGAGGACGGTCTCCCACTTTGCAGATCCCTTAAGCGAAGCCAAAGGTGCGACATAAGCACGTCCCCATTCGGTTGTCCATTCCGGGTAAGCTGCCCCGACCCCGGGGGAACGAGATACATCGTCATTCGCCATGCCTGCCTCCACCCGTCAGAGCGGGCCAGAGAACTTCTATCGCTGCCCGATTGATACTCTGTATTTCGTCTATTCGGAAGGAGGGTTCCGCGGGATGGTCGAAGCGGGCGGCGATTTCTTGCGTCCAGCGGGAGTAGGCGGGTTGCGAATAAGCACCGCAAATGTTGCCCCCCGCAACATGGGCCCGCTTTCTCAGCCGGTTAACGGCCCACGAGAGCTCACTGACCGTGAAAAGACCGCTTTCCCAGTTGGTCACCGCTTCCTGACCTTTCAGACAGTCGAGGTCTATCGTAATGTAGACTGTCTTCCCGGACAAGCGGTTACAGAAGAGTTCAAAATTTTCCTGCCAGTTCTGTCGTGCGATAGCAGTATAATACCGAAGCGTTGCGGCGTCATACCTTTCGGCCCACGCATAAATCGCCAGCCTGCCGGAATGCAATGAGGTATGGTCTGTCAAAAGTCGATAGGGGAACCTCAGCTCAAAGTTGCCGCATCCCCAGATGCTTATCTGCTCTGCCTTCCCGCTCTCCAGGGCGCGATGTACCCAGCTTCCGCAGCCCCAGCGGGGCCTGCGTGCCCAGTCGGGATGATTATCAAATGCGACCACCGTTACGGGGGTCGGCAATTGCCGAACAATGAGTGCCGTCAGATGATGAAAGTCCCCTGAACCCAATAGCACATACGGGGCCGAGAAGTTCCGAAGCTCCACTGAGAATTTCTCGATATCTGCAGGAAGGGCACTATAGCGAAGTTGCGGCCCCCATCGCCTGAGATCTACCTCCTCGATACCGAGGACCCCCCTTTCCCATGCCCCATCCAGATTAAGATGGACCTCATTCCTCATGAATTTTCCTGACCGTTATGCGGTTATTGGACGTTGCGGAATGGTGCATTCTTTGTTGATTTGTGCAGAAGGGATAACGCGCCTGAAGTCCAAATGAAAAGCCCGCGGGCGCTGCCAACTGGCGACGCTTATTCATGCTGTGGTAGCTCATTATCTTTATTCGGTTCTGAACTTCATGATAAAAAGCTAACAAATGTCCGATGGATTGTCTATAGGCATTATTTACTGAAAGTGGTGGTTTGCACTGTGTTTGCACTGATGATACGTGGAGGTCTTGATTTTACACAGCAGCTGCGTATTTCTCGAAAGTCGGTATAGTTACACCTTATCAGGGATTGTGAAGTAAAATGTTGAGCCTTTGGCGGGCTCTGACTCTACCCAGATTCTTCCTCCGTGCCTCTCTACGATTTTTTTGCAGATTGCGAGGCCTATGCCGCTGCCCTCACATTCTTTTCCGGTTCGAAGACGCTTGAAGACCTCAAATATTTTTTCTGCAGAGTTCTGATCTATTCCGATGCCGTTATCTCGCACGGAGAAAACCTGGTCATCTCCTTTCCGAAAAGCTGAAACATGAATTTCGGGCGGGCTATCCCCCCTGAACTTGATGGCATTGCCGATAAGGTTCTGAAACAAACTCGTCAACTGCACTGCGTCTGCCTTTACGGTCGGCAAAGGGTCATACGTAATGCGTGCACCGCTCTCCTCAATCACTTTCTTCAGGATGGAAAGAGCCTCGGCCAATGAGGAGGCGCAATCCGTATCATCAAAGGTTTTTCCCTGAGTATCGACGCGGGCATATTCGAGCAAGCCTTTAATGAGCATCGACATTCGTTTAACACCGTCGATTGTAGCGGTGATGTACTCATTGGCCCGTTCATCGAGCTTGCCTTTGGAGCGCTTCGCGAGAAGTTCTATGAATCCTCCGATTACCTGTAAGGGCTGCTGGAGATCATGAGAGGCCACATATGCGAACTGCTGCAGGTCGGTATTCGAACGCTCTAATTCGGCTGCTAATTGCCTCAATTCTTCCCTGGCCCTCTTGACTTCGCCAATTTCTATCGTCAAGCGGGCATTTGCTTCGTACAACTCCTGTTCACGACCCTTGAGCTGATTGCGCGCTTCTACCAGACTGCCAACCATTGAATTAAAGGCCGATGCAAGCTCACCGATTTCAGGAGGAGAGGTAAGATTCAGGTTGTCTTCAAAAATTCCCGAAGCAATGTCTCTTGTTTTCTTCTTCATTTCGGAAATAGGTGTCGTTATGCTCCTTGTGATAAAGACTGAAAGAATAATTCCTAATAAAAGGGACGCCGCCGTCATCACAAGAGAAAACCTGGCCGAACTGGTTTGGGCT
>JAWOKY010000020.1:0-26952 GCA_033853975.1 Thermodesulfovibrionales bacterium | reverse complement strand
GATAGAGGTCTACGCAGACCCTGCAACCACGGCCGAGGAGATGCTTACCCAGGGAAGGAAGATGTTCGGCTGGATTCCAAATGCCCATATTAAATTTCCCTCTTCGGCGGAAGGACTGAAGGCTGCGGAGCAGGCGACCAGGGAGGGAATGCGCGTAAACATGACCCTCTGTTTTTCACAGGAACAGGCAGCTGCCGCCTATGCAGCAACGATCGGGGCAAAAAGGGGAGGCGTTTATGTCTCCCCCTTTGTGGGCCGCCTTGACGACCGGGGTGAAAACGGGATGGACGTGATAGCCAACATCGTTAGAATGTACGGAAAGGGTGACGCCCACGTCGAGGTCTTGACCGCAAGCGTGAGAAGCCTGGATCACCTTCTTTATGCCCTGAAGCTCGGAACGGATATCGTTACCGTCCCGTTTGAGATATTGAAGGAATGGGGCGGGAAGGGGCTCCCGATACCTGACAGTAACTACAATTATCCGGCCAGGAATCTGAAGCCGATACCTTACAAAGAGATATCACTGACCCGGAACTGGCAAGAATATGATATCCATCACGATCTGACGGTCAAGGGCATGGAAAAATTCTCGGCAGACTGGAATGCACTTATAAAGTAACCGTTGCCTCTGCTGGAAAGAGCCGGTCATGTTGAAAAGCGCCACAGGAAAGTCTGTTAATCGATAAACGTGGCGGGGTCTTTCAGGGCGTGGCAGCGGTTACAGAGGTTTCTCGCCTCTTTTTTCCCTATCACCCATGTATGTGCGCTGTGGCAGTCCAGGCAATGCAGCTTCGCCTGTGTCATGTGAAGGTTGTGCTGCCCTACCTTCGTTTCGTATCCGTGGCAATTCTTCAGACAGTCATTATTGGACGGCTTTATCTGCCCGTGAGGATGATGGCAGTCAAAACATTTCAAAGAAGACATAGGTCCCTTTTTGGGGAAGTTTCTGTGGCAACCCAGGCAGCGGTCATTCGAGATCATCTTTGGTGCCTTTTCGCTGTAACTGTGGCATTTGAGACAGGAAAAACCCGCCATGCCAAGGCCGTGTATCGTCTTGTCCGTATGACATCCCAGGCAGGCCTGCTCGTTCGGGGCAAAGGTATGGAAGGGCCCTCCCATATGGCACCTGCTGCATGGGATGTTCTGCATGAACACGTGTTTTGCGTGACCGTAAGAGTTGCTGAGCGTTATCGAACCCTGTTCCATGTCCGAGAGATGACAGTCCTTGCAGGCCTTCCACGGTGAGACCCTGCCGTGCTTCTGCTTTGCAGTTCCCGTCTCTTTCAGGACATAATCGACGAGCATCCTGTTTTGTTCGAGCACGCTCATCGCATGGCATCTCTGGCAGGGATAGCTCCAGTGCTTGCTCTTCTGCCATGTCAAAAACGCCTCCTGCATCATATGACATGACATGCAGAACTCAGGATCATCCTGGGTATATCTGTAGTAGCGGTATCCCGCGATCGCGCCGATAATCGAGATGAGAAAGAGGAGCAAGACGATCGCCTTCTGATTTTCCTCGATAAAGCCCTTGCAGAATGAAGAGAGGGGGTTCTTAGACATTCCTCAGAAGTTTTGCCTCCGCCTCAGCCACGACGGTGCTGTCTCCCTTTATCATTCTTGCCGAAGTCTCAAGGAGCCTCTTTCCCGCATTTTTTATTTCCGCCTCTACGGTCGCCCTTTCCCCAACAAAGAGGGGGCTCCTGAACCGTACCGAGATCTCAGCGGTCATAGCCTCCATCCCCTCCGACAACACCCTCTTCACCATAGCCTCGTCAAGGACGGTAGCGATGATGCCGCCGTGTACGATATCCATGAATCCCTGGTGGGCTTTCCGTGGAATGAATTCCGAAATGGTCCGGCCGTCTGAATGCCTGAATTCAAGACCCAATCCTGCATCGTTTTTTTTCCCGCAGGCAAAGCAATGGCCGTCTTCTATCAGTTTAATGCCCTTCATGAGCCACCCAGAAAATCAAACAACCTGTAAAGGAAAAAAGCGAAGATGAAACCGAGAAAGGCTCCAAAGGCGGCGAGGATACCGAGAACGAAAAAAAACACGGTGTATACGATGAAACTCCCCGAAGATACCCCCAAAGAGAAAAAGGTATTGAGGTCCTTCGCTATCGCATCCCGCCACGTCCCCTGAAGCGAATCCGCGAAGAGAGAATCCATCATCAAAGATACGGCAAGGCTGAGTATCCCGCCGGACACCGCACCGCAAAGGAGAAATCTCTTGGCCCCGCCCCTTTTCATAAAGGTATTATCTGTTCATCAGATCCAGAAAATCTTTGTTGCTCTTCGTCCCCACGAGTTTACCAAGGAGAAACTCCATGCTCTCCACCGTGCTAAGAGGATTCAGGACCTTTCTCAGTATCCACATCCTGTTGAGTACTTCCTTTTCGACCAGAAGCTCTTCCTTCCTGGTACCCGAGGCGTTGATATCGATCGTCGGGAAGATTCTCTTGTCCACAAGTTTCCTGTCGAGGTGGAGCTCCATGTTGCCCGTGCCCTTGAATTCCTCGAATATGACGTCGTCCATCCTGCTTCCCGTGTCGACGAGCGCAGTGGCCATGATCGTGAGGCTGCCGCCGTTTTCGATGTTCCTCGCGGCGCCAAAAAATCTCTTCGGTTTCTGCAGAGCATTCGAGTCCAGTCCACCCGAAAGGACCTTGCCGCTCGTCGGCATGATCGCATTGTAGGCCCTCGCAAGCCTTGTTATACTGTCGAGCAGTATCACCACGTTTTTGCTGCACTCCACGAGCCTCTTCGCCCTCTCGATCACCATCTCGGAAACCTGACAATGTCTCTGCGGCGGTTCATCGAAGGTTGAGCTGATGATCTCGGCGGTATTGACCTGGCGTTTCCAGTCCGTCACTTCCTCGGGCCTTTCATCGATAAGAAGGATTATGAGATGGACGTCCCTGTGATTTTTCTTGATCGCCTTTGCGATCGACTGAAGGAGCATCGTCTTTCCGGTCCTCGGGGCGGCAACGATCATACCCCTCTGTCCCATGCCTACGGGAGCGATGAGTTCCATTACCCTGGTAGAATAATCGGTAGCGTCGTATTCGAGTTTGATCCTTTCAGTTGGATAGTAGGGGATGAGGTTGTCGAAGAGGGGCCGCCTGATATTTTCCTCAGGGGAGCCATGGTTTATTGCTTCGACCTTGAGGAGCGCAAAATATCTCTCGCTTTCCTTCGGCGGCCTTATCTGTCCTGACACGAGATCGCCGGTCCTGAGGTTGAACCGCCTGATCTGCGAAGGGGAGACATAGATATCGTCCGGCCCGGGCAGATAACTGAAGTCCGCGGACCTGAGAAATCCAAAGCCGTCGGGAAGGATTTCAAGCACTCCCGCTGAAAAGACATTCCCCGTTTTTTCCGCCTGGGCCTGGAGTATGGCAAAAATAAGGTCCTGCTTTCTGAGCCCGGCAGCCCCTTCGAGTTTAAGCGACTTCGCAACTTCCGTCAACTCGTCGATTGTCTTCTCTTTCAATTCGGAAATAGAGATGTTTCCCATAGTATATTGCTCCTCAATCTGGGTTGTACTTTTTGGATTCAATTTTCCCGGAAGGCTATTCCCTATCCACGCGGGAGTTATTAGTCAGAAGAACTATTTACTGTAACATACTAAAAGTAAAATGCCTTTGTCAAGCAGGAGGCCCATAGCGAAGACTTTACAAAAAACAGGGCCAAATGGTAGATTCCATCATGAAATACGGCGAAAAAGCGATCACGAAGGCGACACTCGAAACATGGGACAACCCCAGCCCCGAAAGGGACTACGAGATACATATCACGTTCCCCGAATTCACCTGTCTCTGCCCGAGGTCGGGGTACCCGGATTTTGCCTCGATCATATTGAAGTACGTTCCCTCCAGAAAGATCGTTGAACTTAAGTCCCTTAAGCTCTATCTCAATTCCTTCCGTGATGTCCACGTGTCCCACGAGGAAGTAACGAACAGGATCTATGCAGACCTGGAAAGGAAATTAAAACCGCGGTTCATTGAGGTCATCGGCGACTTCAATCCGCGCGGAAATGTCAAGACGGTGATCCGGGTGTGTTCGGAAGACTCGAAGCGCTGACCGGGCCGAATTTCGCCCTTTCGATGAAAAGCCTCATCTTCTCATGGTCCTTCCTGCCTTTCCCTGCCTCGACGCCGCTGCTCACATCGACTGCGAACGGTGCGACATATCTGACCGCTTCTGCGACATTCTCAAAGGTAAGACCGCCCGCCAGGATGATCTTTCCGAAGCGCTTGGCCTCAACGGCAATATCCCAGTTAAAGAGACGGCCGGTGCCGCCAAGCGCATCGGGCGCATAGGCGTCCAGAAGAAAGGCGGAGACAAGCCCTCTGTATCTTTCAAGGGGAGCGAGACTGTCAAGGGACTTCACCCTTATCGCCTTTATAGCCCGACGTGAAGACCTGCATACCTCGGGCGGTTCCTCGCCGTGAAGCTGTATCGCATCGACGCCCGATTCCGCGATGATCCTTTCAAGGTCGTCCGAACATTCGTTGACTACAACGCCGACTGTCTGGACGAGGGAAGGGATTTTTCTTATGATCTCAGCCGCCTCTTTAGGCGGTATATAACGTGGACTCTCCCTGAAAAAGACAAACCCCAGCGCATCGGCTCCGAAATCGACGGCCGCCCTTGCATCTTCGAGGTTGGTTATACCGCAGATCTTTACCTTGACCATGATTGCCTGTGCCCCCTTCCGCCTCTCACGAGGGGGTGATGGAGCGTTAGGTTCCTTATATAGTCGGCAGTTCCCGCAACGCTTCTTTGATCTTTTCTTCGGGATACTCGTAGTCCACAAGTTTTCCCGCCAGGTAGTCCTCATAGGCTGTCAGATCGAGGTACCCGTGACCGCTCAGGCCGAAAAGGATGGTCTTTTCCTTGCCCTCCTCCTTTGCCTTCAGCGCCTCGTCGATAGCGCCCCTGATCGCATGCGAACTCTCCGGAGCCGGGATTATCCCCTCGGATTTCGCAAACTGCAGCGCAGCCTCGAAAACGGCTGTCTGACCGTAAGCGACCGCCTCCATCAGGTTGTCATGATAGAGCTGGCAAACGAGAGGCGCATCGGCATGATATCTCAGTCCTCCAGCATGGATTCCCGGGGGGACAAAGTTATGTCCAAGCGTGTACATCATGAGAAGTGGCGTCAGCCCGACAGTGTCTCCAAAGTCGTACCGGAATTCGCCCTTGGTAAGCGTCGGGCATGACAAAGGCTCCACTGCCACGACCCTCAGGTCTTTGCCGTTTATCTTGTCCTGCAGGAACGGGAAGGCAAGACCGCCGAGGTTACTTCCGC
Organism: Thermodesulfovibrionales bacterium; assembly: GCA_033853975.1. Lineage (GTDB taxonomy): Bacteria > Nitrospirota > Thermodesulfovibrionia > Thermodesulfovibrionales > UBA6898 > JAWOKY01. The sequence goes on along the minus strand of JAWOKY010000020.1, from coordinate 21,635 downwards.
CGCCGCAGCAGCCGATGATCACGTCCGGATAATCTCCTGCTAGTTCCATCTGTCTCTTGGCTTCGAGCCCTATAACCGTCTGATGTAAAAGCACATGGTTCAGGACGGAGCCGAGGGCATAATTTGTGTCGCTGCTTGTTGCAGCCACCTCCACCGCCTCCGATATGGCTATTCCGAGGCTTCCGGGGCTGTCGGGGTCTCCTTCGAGGATCTTTTTCCCTGAGTTGGTAAGGTTAGTCGGGCTCGCGTGGACCTTGGCGCCCCAGGTCTCCATCGCGATCCTTCGATAGGGCTTCTGGTTATAGCTCACCTTCACCATAAAGACGGTGACTTCAATTCCAAAGAGACTTCCTGCAAGCGCAAGCGCAGAGCCCCACTGGCCGGCCCCTGTCTCTGTCGCTATCTTCTTTATTCCAGCCTTCTTGTTGTAATAGGCCTGAGGAATCGACGTGTTAGGCTTATGACTGCCGGCTGGGCTGACTCCTTCGTACTTATAGTATATCTTCGCCGGGGTCCCGAGTGCGGCCTCCAGACGGTGAGCCCTGTATAGCGGTGAAGGTCTCCAGAGGGTATAAATGTCGAGGACTTCCTCCGGGATATCGATCCAACGCTGGGTGGACACCTCCTGCTCGATGAGGGCCATCGGAAAGATCGCGCTCAGATCCTGGGGTCCGACCGGCTGTTTCGTGCCCGGGTGCAGGGGTGGCTTCGGAAGGTTCGGCATGTCAGCCATGATGTTATACCACTGCCTCGGTATCTCTTTGTCGGGGAGCACTATCTTTGTCTCTTGCATCTCTTTCCTCCGGAATATATTTATTTGCTGCAGAGGCAAAAAGGCCTTTTTCCGATACTAAAGCCGATGATTAAGATTAGCATAAATTCCGCCGACAGAAAAACACCGGTTCAAGGGCAGGCCGACAAGGGGAGTTTACTCATGAGTACTATGCGGTCGTCTTTGCGTTCCACGATCCCAAAGCCCGCCTTGGCAAAGAAAGACAGGGACCCTATATTCGTATTTGAAACCTCGGCGATGATCTCTTCAGCCAGATCTTTTTTTTGAAGATAGGGAAGAAGAAGCCTTAGTGCATCGGTGCCGTACCCTCTTCGCCTGTCACAGGGACTAAAGATTACGATCGACAACTTGAGGCCCTTCCCAGGCTTTATATCATACAGGCCGACAAAACCCAGTATCGCCTTTTCAACGTCTATAAGATAGATCACCTGGAAGGCAAAGAGCAGCCATTTCGTGAAAGAAGGAAGTGAGTTAAAGGTCTTATTGCCCCTGCCGGGGAGGGAAAGTGCGGCCCCGGCAAACAGTCTTCGGAGACGGGGGAGGTCTCCCGCCCCGCAGGGACGAAGCGATACGGTCCGCCCCTGCAGAGATGGAAACCTTTCGATCGATAAGACCTCGCCGACCTGAATCTTGTCTCCTTTTCTTCCTCTTATGCCCTCAGTCAGAATACCTCAGGCAGCATCACTTGAAGGTCTTTATAACATAGTCGGCAATCTTCTTTGCGTCCGCGTCCGAGATCATCTTAGTGTCGAACTTCGTCATCCCGGGACCGGGGTTCCTCATCTTTCCGATGATGTCCCTGGCGGTCTTCACCCCGTGGGCTTCACGATCTTTCTTATGCAGTGTAAAGGCAGGGTTGATGACGTTGCTTCCGTTTGGGTGGCAGGGTGAACAGTTCTGCTCAAACAGCTGCTTGCCGGTCTTTGCCGGGTCCTGTGCGAGGCCGACAGATACAGATGTGCATACAAACAGTGTAATTACGGATGCTGCAACAATCCTTTTCATCTTGCATTCCTCCTTGTGCCTGATTTTGATTATCGCTCTGAAGATCCATCAGGGTAACGGCAATATCGGAACCCTCAGAAAGTCCTCCGGGATTTGTCCTGTCAATGAATCCAGAAATGCCACGATTGCCGAGGCCTGCCCGGCATCGATGTCCTTCCCAAGCTGGACCTTCGCCATAACAGTAACAGCGTCCTCAAGCCTGTCGACAGAGCCATCGTGGAAATAGGGGGGCGTCATGGCCGCGTTCCTCAGCACCGGCACCTTGAAGACATATTTGTCCGACTCTTTCTTAGTGACAGCATATCGGCCTTCGTCGATCTTTTCGCTCTTCGTATATTTCCAGTAGGGCTCAAAGATCCCGAATTTCTGGTACATCTGGCCGCCGACATAGGTGCCGAAATGACAGGCCATGCAGCCTGTGTCAAGAAAGATCTGAAGCCCCTTCTTCTGTTGTCCGGACAGAGCACCGGCATCGCCCTTTAAGAAGGCGTCAAACGAAGAAGGCGTGATGAGCGTCCTTTCGAAGGCGCCTACCGCGCTCGCGAAGTTGTCCGCCGTGACCGGATCTTTATCTTCAGGAAAAGCCGCCTTGAACAAAGCAGGATAGCCATGTATCTCACGAAGCTTCTTCTCCACCGCTTCATAGGAAGGCATGCCAAACGCCGGAGGTCCTGTCAGGGCCTGTTTCGCCTGGTCTTCGACGCTCCTTCTGTTGCCGATCCAGTGTTCCGAAATCTGGTCAGCGGCGTTGAAGAGTGTCGGAGCGTTTCTTGGGTTCAGCTTGCAGCCGTTGCCTACAGCGACTCTCAGGCCATCTGCGGCATAGTGGCTTACAGGGTGACATCTTGCACAGCTCACCGTGCCGTCGACGGATATCCTCGTCTCGTAAAAGAGTATCTTCCCGAGCTTTACCTTCTCCGGAGTGACCGGATTTTCCGCTGATTTCATGACAGAGGGCAGCGGGCTGAAAAACTGTTTCGCCCTTGTCTGAAGCGCTTCGTCTTCTGACTGACCATATGCGGAACATATCAGCAGAAGATGAAATGCGACAGACAGGAGGATTATCCTTATCATTTCGATTTTCCCCTTTACTGTCCGGTGCCGTACTGAGCCGAGAGGTAGTTGACGATCGCCTTCTCGTCAGCCTCTCCTATCGGGGCGCCCATTACCTTTATCATCTTTGTAACTTCGGCGTTCCACTGCGCCCGAGAGAAGTGTGGCTGCATCGTTATATAGTCGAGGCTGTGGCAGATGTTGCAGTACTTCTGGGTCGTATCGAGACCCTCGCCAGCGGGAAGTTCGACCCTTATCTCCGGAAGTTCGATGGTATGCAGCGTCTCCCCGGGAATCGCATACGACAGGCCCGATATGATGATCGCTGAAAAGATCGCGCAGACAGAGAGTATCAATATGATATATTTTTTCTTCACCGCGCCACCCCCTGACCGACGGTCACTTCCGTTTTTTCTATCTTATTCCAGAGATAACCCGCCGGGTTCCATAGGCCCTCAAACGGCTGCGACTCGCCGATGCTGTCTGTCGCCCGCGCCATGAGCGTGTAGGTCCCCGGGCTTGACGGCCTCCACGCATAGGACCACTGCGTCCACGAGTACTTTCCCCTCTGCTGGCCGAGTCTTGCCTCGGCCCAGTTCTTCCCGCCGTCGATCGAGACCAGGACGTCTTTGATGCCGTAGCCGCCCGAAAAGGCGATCCCCGTTATCTCCACCGGCTGGTTGAGTTCTAACCCGGCCTTCGCAGACGGATCGACAATGAGCGATCTGGTTGTCATGCGGTTTATCGGCACCGTCTTTTTCGCTTCCGTCCCCGGTGCTACGCAGCCGCAGGGGTCATCGGGAATCCTGTAGGCCTTTTTCACCCAGAACCCGTCGAAGGGTTTCGACAAGACGGTTATATCGCTCAAAGCCTTCACCCAGTAGGTCGCGTACCACCCGGGAACGATAAGCCTCGCTGGAAATCCGTTCAGCATGGGCAGCGGAGCGCCGTTCATCTCATAGGCCACGATAATGTCCTCTTCGAGCGCCTTGTCAACAGGCAGGCTTTTCACGAGGTCCGGAACCGTAGGAAGCGGAGGAGTGTCGAGTCCGTTGAAAGATACATCCACCGAACCCGCCTTTAGACCCGCCATACCGAGGATATCCTTGAGCCTCGCGCCGGTCCAGGTGACGTTTCCCATTGCGCCGTTTCTCCATTGGCCACCTGCGACCCTCGGATCGAAGAAGCTCCGTCCGTTTCCGGAACACTGGATAACGGCGGTGTAAGTCACCCTTTCGAATTTTTTCAGGGCGTCCATGGAAAGCAGGAGGTCCTTCCCTGTGTTGCCGCTGACCTTCAGTCTCCATGTGTTGAGATCAACAGAGGTAGGCACGTTCGCTATGTGCCATCGGACAAAAAGCGCGTCATTTGGGGTTATATATTCCTTGAAATAGCTGACAGGCGTTTCGAGCTGCGGCGGACGCGAAGTCAGAAGGATCAGGTCCGATTTTTCAGGGAACCTTGCAAGCCGGGGACCGGAGGCGAACAGCTCAGCCGGAAAGCCGCCAAGGGCAGCGGCAGTAGTAAGCACGCCGGCCGTCTTCAGGAAAGTCCTTCGGGAGAATGATCGTCCTGTCATCTCATCCCTCCTTTTTTAACCTATATCATAGAAACAAGCCTCTGACAACCGCCGGAAGGGAGCTCCTTTCATATCATCCCCGGATGTGAGATAATGCGCATATAATGAGAAGTGGGAAACCCGAAAGATGATGCGCCTTCCAAGTCCAAGCTACAGTCTGACGATCAGAACAGAGACGGAAAACAGGGTAGGCATGTTCGCCCAGATAGCAGCAGCCATCGGACAGGCCGGCGGAGACCTCGGGGCCGTGGATATCGTCAGGGCCGCAAAAGAAACGATTACGAGAGAGATTACCGTCAATGCCAGGGACGAGGCCCACGAAAAGGAGATCGTGCAGACCCTTAAGGCGATCCCCGGCGTAAAGGTGATCAGGGTTATGGACATGACCTTTTCCGCTCACCAGGGGGGCAAGATCGAGATCCATAACAGGATACCTGTGCGGGACAGGAACGATCTGTCGAAGGTATATACGCCCGGAGTTGCAAGGGTCTGCATGGACATCCATGCGCACAAGGAGCATGCCTACAGGTATACCGCCAAGGGAAACTCGGTTGCTATCATCACAGACGGCACAGCGGTTCTCGGCCTCGGAGACATCGGGCCGGAGGCAGCAATGCCTGTCATGGAAGGAAAGGCCATGATCTTCAAGGAGTTCGCAGGCATCGACGCCTTCCCGATAGGGCTTTCGACAAGGGATCCTAACGAGATCATCTCAACCGTGAAAAACATCGCCGTACCATTCGGTGGCATCAACCTCGAAGACATCTCGGCGCCGAGGTGTTTCGACGTGGAAACGAAACTCAGGCAGCTTCTGGACATTCCCGTCTTCCATGACGACCAGCACGGAACCGCGGTGGTCGTTCTTGCCGCGCTTATCAACGTATCGAGGCTGCTGAAAAAAGACCTCCGGACATTAAGGGTGGTCATCTCAGGGGCGGGCGCAGCCGGGTCGGCCTGCACCCTCATCCTGGCCGCCTCGGGGGTGAAGGACATCGTCGTATGTGACAGAAGCGGCCCCCTCTACTGCGGCAGACGGAAGAACATGACCTGTTTCAAGAGGGCGCTCGCAAAAAAGACCAACAGGAGAAAAATAAGGGGATGCATAAGAGACGCGGTTCAGGGTGCGGATATCTTCATCGGTGTATCAGGCCCCAATGTCCTTACACCGGATGACGTTCGCGCCATGGCGAAGGACCGCGTCGTGTTTGCCCTCGCAAACCCCGAGCCTGAAATAGCGCCCGAGGATGCCCTGCCGCTCGTACGAATCCTTGCCACGGGAAGATCCGATTATCCAAACCAGATAAACAACATGCTCGGTTTTCCCGGCATATTCAGGGGCCTCCTCGACGTCAGGGCCAAAGGGGTCAACGAAGAGGTGAAGCTCGCCGCGGCTAGGGCGATCGCAGACGTTGTGAAGGATGATGAGCTGCACGAAGACTATATCATACCGAGCATCTTCGACAGGCGAGTCGTCGCTTCAGTGGCACATGCCGTAGCCGAGACAGCACGAAAGACCGGGCTTGCAAGACACTGAACGGAGCAGGCCATCGTTGTGAAGCCCCCGCGTCAACAAGCTTATCAGCCCGTGTCTTCATTAATTCATATGTTTCATACCGAGAGCGGGCTTATACCGCTCCCGCAGACTCTCTGTCGAGGAACGGCTCACGCCGCTCCTCGTTTCCGGCGCCGTCCCGGTAGACAAGCTCGTCCGTCTCAAGATCGTACTCGGGGATTCCCGGGTTATTCCACAGCTTGAGGAAATACTGGTAAAAGGGCGTATAGAGGCTGCCGGGGTTCTGGCCATGCCTGAAAACAAACTCGGGCAAACGCTGGACATCGAGCCCTGAATGATAATGTTTCAGCCAGATAAATTCCCCCGAGATCGCCATCTTGAAAAGCGGGACGTCGTTGTAGAGCTTCAGCCTCACGTTTCTCTGGACGGCCTTGAGCTCTTTGAGGAATGCGATGCTTCTGCCGATCTGCTCCCTGAAGTGCTCAACGGTTATATCGGGATCGAGGATGCTTCTGGCCCTGATGTTTGCCCCGTCACCGAAGGGATTCAGAAGCATGATCCGTGCCTCCCGGCAGTTTCTGATTACGGTATGCAGATCCCCCGATGCGTCGGCGAAGGTCCGGCATCCGGTTGATCCTATCACCATGATATCCCGCTCTATCCCATGGATCTCCTTCAGCTTTCTGGTCCTTCTCCTTGCGAAAAAGCCTTTTGCCGAAGAGACCGAGACTAGACCGGCCTCCTTCGCCATCCGTGCGAATCTGCGGTCCCGCAGGCTCCGACCGATATAATTTAAGAGGATGATAAGAAAGATGGCCAAGGTGATCTCGACCGACACCATGAATATCTCCTCGTTTCCTATCCGGGTCCAGTAGACCAGGAATTTCTTTGCCAGAAAGTCCGCTGTATACGGGAGGGAGAGCGCAAATCCCGCGCTTACTACAATGAGAACGACGTGATAGAATATATGCGCCGGCCCTTTTACAAAATCCTTTATATGCATTTTGGTAATCATGGACACCTCTTTGGCTTTGTGAATATGAAAGACAACCCGAAAGGATCAGGAAAAGACGATCAGGGTCGTCAGCAGAAAAAAGGCGATATCGGTCCTGACACCACTGCCGTCGGCCGCCCGCTCCGATAGGGAGACGGCGAGGTGCAGCTTGGTGTCGTTCATCGTGGTGAGCTTGTATTTAACCTTTTTGAGCAGCTTCATGTCCCCGGTGCGGCTTCCGATCACTGAAAGCACCTTGAGCATTTCCGGGCCGATTGCGCGGTCAGGCGCGGCAGCGTCGGCGACAATCTCGGGGGAGCGCACGCCGGAGAGCGCATTCTGGTCGCCGCCATCGGAGTGGAGCAGTCTTATGCGCTGAAAATCGGCGGCATTGACCTGTAGTGCATACTCACCGGAAAGACCGACAGTCTTTCCCGCTTCGCCGGCAACGGCCAGTTCGGCGGTGCATAGGGTACATATGATAATTGCAGAAAATGCGTAGATATAGGCAAGTTTCATGGTTCATACCTCCCTTGTTTATTCAGTCGAAGTATGAGTTTTTTTGAATGGTCCCATAATAGCACGGATTCGATCAGGAGTGGATTAAATTAACTTAATGTGAAAGCGCTGCAGTGAAAATGATATAATTCAGAAGCGAGTTTTGATGTGAAGTATCGGTTGTCAGAAGCATGAGTTGGATCGTCTTTCTCCTTTTTTTCATCTCTGGGGCCTCCGGACTGATCTACGAGGTCGTCTGGTCGCGGATGATGATGCTGATCTTTGGAAGGAACGTCCTTGCAGTCGGGATCGTTCTGGCCGCCTTTATGTCCGGTCTGGCGCTCGGCAGCTACCTCCTCGGAAAATACGCTGACCGAAGCCGCAACCCTCTAAGACTCTATGCCCTCTACGAGACAGGTGTTGGGCTCACCGCGTTTGGATCATCGTTTCTTCTGACACGTATCACGCCGCTCTATGTCTGGGTGAACGGGATGTTCGGCGGATCGACTGTTGCGTTTGCCGCCATTCGGTTCGTAATAGCCTTCAGCCTCCTCATCGTTCCGACCGTCCTGATGGGCTCAACGCTGCCGATTCTGTCGCGGGTGGTCATGAGGCGGCTTTCACGGATCGCAAATGAGCTCGGACGTCTTTACGCGATCAACACCGTTGGGGCGGTGGCAGGCAGCCTGGCTGCTGGCTTTTATCTCATCGGCCGACTCGGTCTGCAGGGGGCGGTCGATGTCGCTGTCGTCGGCAACCTTGCCGTCGGCGCGGCTGCATGGCTTGCATCGAATCGCATCGCTCCCTTGGGAAAAACCCTCGATCCGACATCCCCGGCCGAGCAGGCTTCGGCGCATGAATCCAGGGCGGAGGAGAGACACATATATCACCTTGTACTTTACGCCTTTGGCCTTTCGGGCCTGGCATCGTTTGCCTACGAGATATTCTGGACGCGCTCACTGGTCTTCCTGCTTGGGAACACAACCTACTCCTTCACTTTGATGCTCACCGCATTTTTGTCGGGCATCGCTCTGGGCGGATACTGCATCCGCTTCGTTGCGGACAGGGTGAAGAGTCCCCTGCGGCTTTTTGCAGTGATCGAGGTGCTGATAGGTGCTTTCTCTGCTATAGCCATGCCGTTGCTCTTTTACATCGTCAGGTCTGAATCAGTCCGCTCGATCCTCGACCACATGTCAGGCCGACTCTGGCCCCTTGCGATCTCGAACTTCGGCATCGCTCTTGCCATCATGCTCGTACCGGCAACACTTATCGGGACTACTCTGCCCCTGCTGGGACGGATCTTCGTCTCGGACCTTCGGAGTACGGGAACAACCGTGGGAAAAATCTATGCCGTGAACACTCTGGGCAATGTGGCTGGAGCGCTGCTGCCCGGCCTCCTTATCATGCCTCTCATTGGCATCCAGAAGGGGATCCTCCTCATGGCGGTTCTTAACGTCAGCCTCGGCATCGTACTTATGCTTTCGCGCCGGAAGCACTCCCTGGCGGCGGTATTCGCTGCTTCGTCGGCATTCATTGCATTTGTCTTTGTCCTTCCGCACATCCCGGTCTCATTCCAGTTCCCGTCTGAGTACCAGCAGCCGAGGGACGAAGTGCTCTTTTACAAGGAAGGCGGCCTCGTTACCACAAAGGTATGGCAGAGCGCTGACACCGGGTACAAGGTGATCAGCGTCGACGGCATCAACATAGGAGGGACGAGCGATTCGGACTACAAGCAGCAGATCCTCGCCCATCTGCCGAAACTGCTCCTGAAATCGTACAGCTCAGAGCTGTCGGTCGGACTCGGTTCAGGCATCCTTATCGGCGAAAGCGGCAGACATTCCGGCCTCAAGAAGATCGTCTGCGTGGAGATAGCAGAGGGAGTAGTCGAGGGAGCAGGCCGATTCGCGACGGAAAATTATGACATCCTGAATGATCCTCGCGTCAGCATCGTTGTGGATGACGTGTCGGATTTTCTCAGGACCACAAAGGACCGCTACGATATCATATCGGCAGACGAAAAGACTGCCGGAAGATATGCATCGAACTCTTTTTCCTATTCACGGGAATATTATTCGCTCCTGAAGCGGCATCTCTCACCTGGAGGACTGGTCGTCCAATGGGTGCCGACGGACCTGCCGCCCTCGCAGTATACGCTGGCGGTAAGGACTTTTCTTTCTGAGTTCCCTCATGTCATGCTCTGGTATTTCCCCCCGGTTGGGAGCTTTACAATGCCAAATACCTTTCTTGTCGGCTCAAAGGAGCCTTTGACTATTGACCCGGCATGGATCGACCAGGTGATGCTGACCGATGCCGGATCTTTTCAGGGCATACGTAAATACGGTCTGACAGACGCCGGCAAGGTGCTGGCACACTTCGTCGCCGACGAGGGCACACTTCGAAGGTTCCTTCCTTCAGGTCCGATAAACAGCTTCGAGCATCCGTATTTCGAGTTCTATTCTCCCCGTGATTACGCAGTGCCTGAGGCCGAAAGGGCGCTATCAAACCATGAGTTTCTGACAGCCATGCGAGGCCCGGATTTCGAAAGGTATGTCATCGGGGGTACATCAGGGCAGGAGGCGTACGGTCTGAAAACGGCTTTCCAGGCAGAAGGGGTCTTCCTCAGAGGGCACGAGGCCGTGCTCCGCGGTCTGCCCGCCGCTGAGGTGAACCGGTATTTCGATGAGTCTCTCAACACTGAAAATCAAGACGGCAACCTGCGTGATGAGATCCTTTCTGATCTCTACAGCGAGTCCCGGGATAGCTACTTCAGGGGCGACTACCAGGAGGCCCTCGCCCTGATCAGCCGTGCTGCCGGAACCTTTCCGGAGAGTTATGAGGTGCATAACGATTACGGCCAGATGCTCTGGAAGATGGGCCAGCCCGATTTTGCGATGTCTGAGCTTCAGCGATCCCTTGCGCTGAATCCCAGATTCGTTCCTGCCCTTCGCGCATTGGCTTCGCTCAGTGCTGAGCGCGGCCAGGTCTCGGAGGCGACAGAAGAGTGGAAAGAAGCCCTCGCCCTTGATCCTAACAATGTTCCGACACTGATCGGATACGGGATCTACCTCGCCGAGCTGAAGTCTGGAGCCCAGGCCACGGAGAACGTCAAAAAGGCTTATAGGCTGGACCCTGAAGATCCTGCAGTAATCGATGGCTATGCGCGTGTGGAGTACCTGCTGGGTAATTTTTCGGAGGCCCGGCGGATCGTGCTGAAAGGCGGCAGCTATTACAAGGGAAATCCTCTTTTTCAGCAGCTTCGGACAGCTGTACTCGGCGGAAATTAAGCTGCGTCGTCCGCCGCGTATTCGACGTCCAGGCCGGTAAAGGGAGACCGAAACCCAAGGGAAAGGGCAACAAGCTTCATCCCTTCGGCGTTTTTGTTGCCTCTGCCGTACTTTGGATCTCCAATAACGGGAAAGCCGATCATGTCGAAATGGCGACGAATCTGGTGAAGCCGGCCGGTCCGGATCATCACATTTACCGTAGTCGTGTTTCTTTCGGCATCGTGTGAAGCGATCTCGAATTCAGTGACCGCCGGCTTTCCGTCCAGCGCAAGTCTGATCACTCCCTTCTCGCCACTTGTCCTCAGATCGCCCAGCACAACTGCGCGGTATTTCTTTATCATGGCCTTTACTCTGAATAGTTCGGAAAGACTTGCCGCTGCGCTGCCATCATGTGCGATGAGCATGATCCCGGCTGTCTCGCGGTCGAGACGGTGCACAGGAAAGACCTCCCTCGATGACTTAAAAAAGAGCTCCGCCTTCCGCAGAAGCGAGCAGTGATCTCCAAACATTGTACCTTGAGCCATCATCCCCGCGGGCTTGTGCCAAACACTGTAGCGGCCTTGATCACAGATGCAGCGTGCATCCTTCGGTCTGACGGCAAGCAGTCTTTCATCATAGCAAAACTCGATATAATCCCCGGGAAAGACAGGGGCCGTAACCCTGCGCAGCCTTCCTAGTTTTCCCCTTTTTTTTCTCTTTATCCAGAGTGCGCCCTTGTTCATAGCGTCCTTTATCCTGCTTCGGGAGATCTCTGATTGCCCAAGAAGAAAATCGCAGGCAGTGCCGCTGAAGGAAGGAGGAACCACGGTTTTCAGAAGGAATTTCTCCATTTGTTATTGTAACATCACTCAGGGTGCAGAAGCGCTTTTGCCTCCGGGGAGCGCCTCTTCCTCCCGACATCGGTCACAACTTTTTTGTACCCGGGCAAAAAGTTTGGTAGAATAAATGGCATGAAAAAACACGGACGCCCCGCCAAGATCGCGGTCAAGGATGTTATGACAGCCAATGTTGTCTCGGTGGGAAAATACGATGACATCAACCGGGTCATACAAACCGTCTCGGAACTTAATATAGGCGGCTTGCCGGTTGTCGACAACGAAAATCATGTTGTTGGCATAATCTCCGAGGCCGATATCCTCTCTGCAATGGGCATGGAGAAGGAGCCGACATTCAGGGACATCCTAAAACACCTTGTCGGGGAATCCCTGCCAGAGCGGAAACTTGGGGATATCGTCGGCGATATCATGACCTTTCCCGTTGTTACCGTGAGATTCGACGAAGACATTAGCGTTGCAGCACAGGCAATGCACGAAAAGAGAATAAGAAGGATCCCTGTGGTCGATGCGGAAAACAGATTAATGGGGATCGTCTCGAGAAGGGACATCATAAGGGCCATCAGCAGGAAACAGATCAGCCTCTGGAAGAGACCTTAGGACACACCGTCATAACAGGCGTCAGTGCAGCATCATGAACAAGCTCGCTGACAATTGAAAATCAGACGCCTCTTCGCTCCTCACTTTATTGTAAAAATCGCACTCCAGGCAGTTGTCGTATTTCTTGGCAAAGGTCTCCTGTACACTTCCGTTGCAGAACGTCCCCCCCACAACCCAGCATGCCCTGCCCGCATTAATACCTCCGTGTACGCCGTCGAGCCGCTTCGCCGCTGCGGCAGGACATATGCCATATTCACTAACGCTAGCGCCGCCTGGCTGCCTTCCGCATTTGTTAAACTCCCAGCAATTCATTTTCGCCATCTCGCTTTCGTCCCCCTCATAAATAGTCATATTTAAGCAAAAGATTGTCAATTTTAAAAAAATAATTAATCCCATAAATCCGGTTAATAAATCGATATTGATAGTTTATAAACTCAATACCTGATGCCGATCGAAATTTCATGCCACGCTTCCCAAAGAGCCGGGAAGCTGGGTCTCCCGGAAGATACTGAGAAATGTTACGCAACTTCAGGAAGGTCCGGTGTCATGGCCTGAAACTACGGGGAAAGGTGAGAACTGCGCCGGCTTTCGGGCATCCATTCAGCCACAAAAAAAATGGATCTATGCCGGCAGAAATAGAAGAAAAAATGCGAAAGAAAAGGGAAAAAAATAGAACCACCCGGAGGAGGATTTTTCTTTGGACCTTTCAGGGTCCTTTCCGTTGTGTTAACGGATTTTCCATTTCCCCCGCATGGTTCCAGAATCTTTTAGATCCCCAGATCCGGGAAAGATGAGAACCTTTTTCCCGCTTCAGTCTCTCCCCGGTCTTTTCTTGCCTTCGTTGTTGGAAGGCAACCGGGCGAGGTCTCTTGCGGTTTGTCAGGCCCTTCGTCTTCCCTGGGTCCAGAGCCCTTCCTAATTATATTCTACCCTCGTAGCGAGACGATTTCAAGTTTAACGCCACGAAAGTGGCCTATAACACCTTGCTTTTGCTATCTTATTTTCAATATCAAAAGATGACTCTTTCCGCGCAGAACAGCAGCCTTCCAGTTGCCCAGGCCCGAGGGCGCACTGCCAGGGTGGCGTCATAATGTGCAAAAGGCCGGGATAATTCGGGATAATTCATGAGGTAAGATAGATAATAGAAGATCATGACAGAGAATGTGCTTACGGTCAGGGAGTTACAGAAAGTGTACAGCGACACCGCTGCAGTCGACCATATTTCCTTCCATGTCGGCAGTGGCGAGATAGTCGGCCTTCTGGGCCCCAATGGCGCAGGAAAAACGACAACTATAAGCATGATCCTCGGAGTTCTCGAACCGACATCAGGAACCATCGCGATAGACAGTCTGGATATCGGCAAAAACCGGGCGGATGCTTTAATGCGCACGAACTTCGCAGCAGTTTATGCCCCGCTGCCGGGGAACCTGACCGTGTATCAGAATCTGCGCATATTCGGCCTTCTTTACGCAGTGGAGGACCTGCCGCAGCGCATTGAAGCAATACTCGCTGAGTTCAGCCTTGAACCTTTCAGGAACGTGAAGTGCGGCCTGCTTTCCTCCGGAGAGCAGACACGTGTCTCCCTCGCAAAGGCACTGCTGAACGATCCGCGCCTGCTTCTCCTTGACGAGCCGACCGCATCGCTCGATCCCTCGATAGCCCGCGCGATGCGCGCCAAGATGCGCGAGTTCGTCTCGAAGGGCGCGGGTGGCGTGCTCTGGACATCGCATAACATGTATGAGGTCGAGGAGGTCTGCGATCGCGTGCTTTTCCTCTCCCATGGAAGGATCCTGCTCGCCGGCGACCCCAGGACCCTGCCGGCCGAGCATGGCAAAGAGACTCTGGAGGAACTGTTCGTAGCCTTCGCGCGAGAATCGCTCGCCCGGGGAGGAGGCTGACATTATGCGATTCAGTCGCACCGCTGCAGTAGTGCTTCGCCATTATTATCTCATACGCGGGAGTCTCTCGCGCGCTGTCCCGTTGTTCGCCTGGGTTGCCGTCGACATGGTGCTCTGGGGATTTATCACCAGATACCTCAATGCCATTGCCTCTCCGGGCTTCAATTTCGTGCCGATGCTCCTTGGGGCTGTTCTCCTCTGGGACTTCCTTGTCCGCGTCATGCAGGGGGTGACGATTGCTTTTTTTGAGGATGTCTGGGCTCGCAATTTCCTTAATATATTCGCCACACCGCTGTCGGTTACCGAGTATCTTGCGGGGCTTGTGCTGTCGAGCATAGTGACGAGTTTCATCGGTCTCCTCGTGATGCTCGTCCTTACTTCCTTTTTTTTCGGTCTCTCTATTTTCTCTTATGGCATCCTGCTTGTGCCCTTCATCCTCGTCCTCTTCCTGTTCGGTATCGGCCTTGGCATCTTCGGAAGCGCAGTTGTGCTCCGACTCGGCCCGGCATCGGAGTGGTTCATATGGCCGATCCCGGCCCTCATCTCTCCCTTTGCAGGGGTTTTCTACCCGCTGACGGTTCTGCCTAGATGGATGAGGTATATATCCCTGCTTCTTCCGCCTTCCTACGTATTCGATGGCATACGGACTATCGTCTCAGGAGGCACGGTTTCGCCAGGGATATTGCTGAAGGGGGTATGTCTTGCCGCGCTGTCCGTCCTCCTGGCGTGCTGTTTTTTTGTTCGTACGTATCGGCGTGCGGTTCGCACAGGTCTCATAACCCGTTACAGTGCCGAAACAGTAAGCTAGGGCATTTCCGCGCTCGATTGACATCAGGGGCGTTCTGTGATAAACGGATATCATAGAGGCCTTTCAACGAAAGGAGGGGAAAATGAAGACAGTGAGAGTCGTGCTGTTGCTAGCGGTCTCGGTGCTCCTGCTTGGCGCCTTTATGATGACTGCCAAGGCGGACGAACAGCGGAGGGATGTCCTGTATACCTGCAACTGCGGTCCGGAGTGCAAATGCAATTCAGTGAGCACCAAGCCCGGAGATTGCGCGTGCGGCAAACCCATGAAATGGGGACACGTTGTCAAGATCGAGGGGACCGATGCTCTTCTCTGCACCTGTGACGAGGGTTGCAAATGCAGCATTGATCCTAACGACCCAACAAAATGCGGCTGTGGCAAGCCAATTAAGAGGGTCAGTCTGAAGGGCACAGGCATCTATTACTGCAACTGCGGGAGTTCCTGTACTTGCAATACTGTTTCGGACCGTCCCGGCAAATGCAAATGCGGCATGGACCTGAAAAAGGGATGACCGAAGCATAAAAAGGCAGGAGCCTTTCCAGGCCCTGCCTTTCCTGCCTTAATGCGGTGATCCATCCTCATTCAAGGTTGCATGCAACAATGACCGGCGCCGGGGGGGCTGAAATGTCGATCCTGTCAGCAATGGTTTTCCCATCTTGTTCGTGATAAGTCACCGTCACCCTTTGGCCGATACCAAGATTTTCGACAGTGCTGTTCTGGTCGCACAATACCACTCTTGTCCCATGCCTCAGAACGAATGTATATTCTGTCATCGCCATCGCAGAGGGCTGATTATCAGCAGGCCTGACAACGAGCGTACCGCTATAGGTATCGACTGCCGTGACTACACCGGTTATCCTGCTATCCATTGCTACGGCCGGCGTCGTGAAGGAGAGGACAAGAATCAACATTGCAAGTAGCGCTGAAATTCTTGTAAGGAGGCGCACCGCACTGCTTCTTCCGGACTCTGCTTTAAACATGTCCTTCACCCCTTTCTTCTCGATTTACCTCAGCCAAGCTTTACTTCTTCATTTATAGCATAGGCCTTATTACAGTGATTCGCAATTCCGCAACTATCCGTGCCGTGTTTCCTTTTGAATGGGATTTCGACAGGAAGGCGTAATAATGGCCCTTTTTGAAAGAGTCCTCGCGTTTTCCGTCGTTTGCGTACCGTCAACCTTTAAAGATGCTGCCTGGAGTAAGCCTTCACAAACCGTGAACTATATATTTTCTGGATAATTGTATAGTGTTTTGCCATACCATATCTCTTTGCCGCTGATAAAAGAGATCCCGGTTCATTTGCAAATCATGAGGTTAGCTGTTCTTTCGGGCCTGGTACCCTTCTTGCTTTGACAGACCTGTAACTTATCAAGGTAATGCGGAGGGCCCGGGATATGGGAGGCAAGACAGGAAACGGCAGAATCCTCATAATGGACGATGACAAGATGATGAGGCTGATAGCCGTTTTCTTGCTGAACAAGCTCGGATATGAAGCAGAGGCAGTCGCAAATGGCGAAGAGGCTGTTGAGCTTTATCAAAGGGAAAGGGACGAGGGGAAACCCTTCGATGCAGTGATCCTCGATATCAGGGTCGGGGGGGGGATGGGAGGCGGCGAAGCGGTGCAGCATCTGCACAGAATCGACCCGGAAGCAAAGGTTGTAATTTCAAGCGGCAGTCACAACGACCCCCTCATGAGAGATTTCGCGAGATATGGGTTCAGAAATGCCCTGCCAAAGCCATACGGTGCTGCCGACCTCGGAAAGGTCCTTTCAGCCATACTCTCGGGAGACTCCCTGGACAGTTTTGACGCCACCTCCAGGGATATGCAAAGCTCCCCTTTTGCCATTTCCTGAAATTCCCTTTAACGTGATCGGAAGATCTTCCTATTACCAGGTAAGAGAGAGCAGGCACTTAAGGTCGGACTGCAGGCGGCTGAATTTGCACTTGAGTATCATGCACTCCTCGGACCGGTAGCAGTAGCCTCCCTTAATCACCACATGAACATTGATTCCGGTATTTTTCGCGAACGGGCAGGCCATATGGAGTTTTCCGGTTTCCTCCGAATACCGCTTTTCAATATAACGACCCTTCATACCTTATTATAGCTCGTCGCAGAGCCGGAATATGTCGGACGAGCGTCCCCCAAAAAATTGCGCGGTTCAGGGCGCATCACAGCCGGTCAGATCCTCTTCATGCAACTCCTGCTCGCAATCTCTCCTCCACAGGCACTGCATCTGACCGCACTTGTATACCTGCGGCGAGGCAAAGCAGTCACAATACCCCTCTGCCTTCTGGATCGCCCTTATAAGGTCAACCTTGTTCATCCCCATAGCTGAGACACCCTTCTTTTCTGCGATCTCCCTGATCTTCCGGATTTTCATGACCCAAATGCCCCCGTTTTAAAAATCTCTTTCCCTGGTCTCAGCATACCACAAAAAGGCATGGGGGGAAATGTACGGACATCGGCCGAATTGACAGCATACGGGTTTCGTGGTAGAGAAAAGGTGAGAAGCAGGCAGTGCAATCCAGGGTAGTCAGAAGATCCCTCCCAGTTTGCCAAGCTTCATGCGGAAGGCCTGCAGGCATTCTATTTATTGCCTGCCGGTGCAGGATGAGCAAAGCCGACGATAGGGCGATAAATTGTGTATAGTACTATGCCGTCTATGCACGGCCTTTTACAGTGCATTTTTATAAGGAGTATTCATGGAAGCTGAGGAGAAAGGATACAGTCGGCCAGACGATGACGAAGAGCGTCTTCTGCGGCGGGTCGCGGAACTCGAGACGTCCGAGACCGAGCTTACGCGTATCGAGGAGACACTAAAGAAGGAGCGTGACTTTATCCTGGCTGTGCTCAATACCGTAGATGCCCTCGTGGTAGTGCTCGACAGGCACGGCTCCGTCGTCAGTTTCAACCGCGCATGCGAGCTTGCAACGGGCTATTCCTTCGAAGAAGTTAAAGGCAAGAAAGTCTGGGACATCCTGATCCTCCCGGAAGAGATCGAGCCTGTAAAGCGGGTATTTGCCGGTCTGAGGGCGGGTATGTTCCCAAGCCAGTTTGAGAACTACTGGGTTGCGAAAGACGGCAGGCGGCTCCTTATTTCCTGGTCAAATACCGCACTTCTCGACAAGGATGGAGGGGTCGAATATGTCGTTCCCACCGGCATCGATATCACCGAGCGCCGTCGCACAGAGGAGGAACGACAGAGTCTTCAGTCTCAGTTCCTCCAGTCCCAAAAACTCGAATCTGTCGGGAGACTCGCTGGCGGCATCGCCCATGACTTCAACAATCTCCTCTCTGCAATAATCGGATATAGCGAAATGGTTATGGCTGAGCTTCCTGCTGCCGATCCCTTGCGGGAAAGCGTCCGCGTCATCAAGGAGGCCGGCGAAAAAGCCGCAACACTGACGCGCCAGCTTCTTGTCTTCAGTCGCAATCAGGTGCTCGAGATGAAACCCCTCAACCTTAATGCAGTCGCCGAGGACATGGGGAATATGCTGGGAAGAATGATCGGTGAAGACGTGCTGCTCGAGATAGAACATAAAACGCCGATAAGCAGCGTCCTGGCCGACCGTGGACAGCTAGAACAGATCCTGCTGAACCTCGCCCTGAATGCCAGGGATGCGATGCCCCGGGGGGGAAGGCTTTCGATACGCACATCCGAGGTCTATCTCTCTGAGGAAGAAGCCCGGAGCAGAGCCGGGGTACAACAGGGCCGTTATGTAACGCTCTCGGTGACAGACAGCGGCACCGGCATGCCAAGGGAGGTTCAGGAGCGGATATTCGAGCCGTTCTTCACCACCAAGGGGCCCGGTCAGCACAGTGGGCTCGGACTTTCCACGGTCTACGGTCTCGTGCAACAGCATAACGGAGGGATCGAGGTCACAAGCGAACCGGGCAAAGGTTCGACGTTCAGGATCTATCTGCCCGCGGCCCGCCACGAAACCGCAAAAAAAGCATCGAAGGAGCCTGTAGTCGTGCCGCACGGCGCAGAAACGATCCTTATCGTGGATGATGAGGAGGCGATAAGAAAGCTTATGACAGACATGCTGAGGCCCCTCGGGTACCGGCTTCTCACGGCGTCCTCCGCAAAGGAAGCGATTGAGGCAAGCGCGGCATTTGACGGAGCCATAGATATTCTTTTGACCGATGTCGTCATGCCGGGCATGAACGGCAAAGAACTAGCCAGGGCACTGAAGAAGCAGCGCCCTTCCCTGCAGGCGGTCTTCATGTCCGGATACAACACGATCGACAAGGCGGGCAAAGGCCTGCTGGATGAAGGGGCCGAATTCATCCAAAAACCTGTTTCACAGGGACAGCTTGCCCGAAGGATCAGGGCAGTACTTGACAGGAAATCCGATGTTGAAAAGTGACCGTCACCTCAAGAGGCATTCCTCATTTCACTGGCGTTGATCGATCTTGCCGGACTTCCCCGAAAGTTTGTCCAGTACGGCCGTTATCTGGGGCAATGCGGAAAGCGCTGCCTTTTCGCCTTCCATGATCGCCTCATTCCTCTTGTCGAAATCCGCTGATCCTATGTAACCTACCTTCGGCCGTATCACAACATCGGCCTTTGCAGTTTGGATAACCGAGAGCTTCGAGTACATGATGTTTATCGACTGCAGGATGGTATCGATCGTTCCTTCGGGCTGCCTTTTATCGAGGTCGGACGAGATATCCACCGCTATGACCATGTCCGCGCCGTACCTCCTGGCGGCATCGACCGCAACCGGGCTGACCACGCCTCCATCCACATACATCTTGTCAGCGATCCTTGAGGGCCTGAAGACGCCCGGGATCGAGCAGCTTGCCCTGACCGCGAGTCCTGCATTTCCCTTGCCGAAGATGACCTCCTGCCCTGAAGGAACACTGGTTGCGACGGCGTAAAAGGGGATTCTCATTTTTTCTATCGGTGTGTTCCTGACCATGCTGTTAACATATTCTTCGAGCTTTTCCCCCTTGATGAATCCGTTGTCGGGGATGGCGAGGTCGACGATGTCGCTTTTTTCGATGGATAGTGCGATCTTCTGAAGCTGGTAGGCGCTATAGCCATAGGCATAGAGACAGCCGACAAGACTGCCGGCGCTTGTCCCAATGATCATGTCAACCGGTATTTTGTTGGTCTCCAGAATCTTGAGCACCCCGATATGGGCAAAACCCCGTGCAGCTCCGGCACCGAGGACAACCGCTATCCTGACAGGCTTCTGCGGCTGCGCCTGCCTGACAGCTTCCTTTTGAACGCACCCGGCTAACAGAGCTGCGGCAACGGCGACGACGAGAATTGCCCTTTGTGCTGCAGTAAAGAATGACTTCATACTCACCTCCGCTATCCAGTCTCTGAGATACAAACGTTCGGTCAGACGGTAGCCCTCTCTATGCGTTAACAGCGTTCTTTTCCTCGTTGCCTCAACTTTTCTGCTGCCACCATTATGAGCGACAGGGCAGCCGGCGTCATTCCCTGGATCCTTCCGGCCTGCCCGAGGTTCTCCGGCCTCACCTCTTCCAGCTTGCAGAGAATCTCCCTCGAGATGCCGGGGATAGCACGGTAATCGATGTCGTAAGGAATCTTCCTGCCTTCGAGTCTGTTCATCTTATCTGCGGTCTCGATCTGCCGGGCGATGTATCCCTCGTACTTTACCTGGATCTCCACCTGCCTTTCGATATCCGGGCTGAGTCCAGCCTCCGAAGGAGCCTGTTCCCTTATCACAGTATAGGAGATCTCGGGCCGCTTGAGCAGCTGCTCAAGGGTGATATCCTCGCCGATGGGGGAGGTGCCGAGACTGCGTAACGTATCGTTGATCGCATGCGGCTTGATCCTTGTCCTCTTCAGTCTGGAGATCTCGTTTCCTATCCTGGCCTTTTTTTCTGCAAATCCCTCGTAGACATCATCCGGGAGAAGCCCAACCTCGTGCCCTTTCTCCATCAGCCGCAGGTCCGCGTTGTCATGCCTGAGGAGGAGGCGGTACTCCGCCCTCGAGGTAAACATCCGGTACGGCTCGCGCGTGCCCTTTGTTACAAGGTCGTCGACGAGAACGCCGATATATGCCTCGTGTCTTCCCAGTACAAGGGGCTCCCTTCCCTGAATGCTCAGGGCGGCGTTTATACCGGCCATGAGCCCCTGGGCCGCAGCCTCTTCATATCCCGAGGTGCCGTTGATCTGTCCTGCGAGGTAGAGGCCACGGGTGTCTTTGGTTTCGAGGGAATGCCTCAGCTGTGTGGGAAAGACAAAGTCGTATTCGATGGCGTACGCGGGCCTCATGATCTCGACCTCTTCGAGGCCGGGGATCGTCCTTACGAACCTCAGTTGAATATCAAGGGGCAGACTCGTGGATATTCCGTTTGCGTAGTACTCAGTCGTCTCAAGTCCCTCCGGCTCAAGAAAGACCTGGTGCCTTTCGCGTTCAGCAAAGCGGACAACCTTGTCCTCGATCGATGGACAGTACCTCGGGCCTATGCCGGTGATCTTTCCGCCATACATCGCAGAGAGCCCCAGATTTTCGGTGATAATCCTGTGGGTCTCCTGGTTCGTATGGGTGATGTAGCAGGGCAGCTGAGGATTTTCTATCCCGCGGGTGCTGTGTGAGAAGGGGACGGGCGGATCATCACCCCACTGGGTCTCTGTCTTTGAAAAATCGATGGTCTTCGCATCGAGCCTCGGTGGCGTGCCGGTCTTGAGCCTGCCGAGCTTAAGCCCGATCCTTGCAAGCGAGTCTGACAAACCGGTCGAGGGAAATTCGCCTGCCCTTCCTGCGGCGAACGTCTCGTGGCCGATATGCATGAGT
>JAWOKY010000019.1:0-3908 GCA_033853975.1 Thermodesulfovibrionales bacterium | reverse complement strand
ATGCGCCGGATAAATGCGGGCTACTATATGGCCCTTGTCATAAAGCCTGAAGGTAATTACGGCAAAGGCAGATTTGTTTTGAAGACTGCCGTTCCGAAGCTGGAAGGCGAATTCTGACTGCATTACGAGCTATATGAAAGTTCTCATCATTCACGGTCCTAATCTGAATATGCTTGGCAAAAGGGAGCCAGGGATTTACGGTACTCTTACCCTGGACGATATTAACCGAAAGATCCGGGCAAAGGCCTCTGATATCGGCGTTGATGTCTCGGTGACCCAGTCGAACTCCGAGGCTGAGATAATAGACGCTATACAGCGAGACGATTACGACGCCATCATTATCAATCCGGGGGCCTATACCCATACAAGCATTGCCATCCGCGATGCGATCTCTTCCGTGACAAAGCCGGCCATAGAGGTCCACATATCCAATGTCCACAAACGGGAGGAATTCAGAAGAAGGTCCTATATTGCCGAGGTCTCGTACGGACAGATAGTCGGCTTTGGTGCGGAAAGCTATCTTCTTGCCCTTGACGCCGCAAAAAGCATCCTTTCCGGGGGATAACGCCATTTCCTTCCAGTTCTCATCGCGCCTTGCAAGGTTGAGGGAATCTATCGGCCGGAAGAAAATCCACGGATTTCTTGTAACTGATATCGTAAATGTCAGGTATCTTTCCGGGTTCCTGGGGTCCTCAGGATTTGTCTTCGTGACGGCGGAGAAGAGCATATTCGTTACGGATTTCAGGTATAGGGAACAGGCCGAGAGGGAGCTTTCGGGCGGCGTGGACTCCGGCTGGGAGATCGTCATCGAAAAGGGAGACAGGATAAAGGTCATCAGAGCCCTCATCAGGCGGCTTGGCGTACGCGTTCTCGGCTTTGAGTCAACCCTCTCCTATGAAACTTACGAAGGATTATCGAAATGCTGCGTCCGTCTTAAGCCCCTGAGGGGCGTACCGGAAAAACTGAGGGCAGTTAAAGACGGCGAGGAAATACGTCTTATCAGGGCCGCCGTGAAACGGGCGGAGGACGCATTTTTAGACATCAAGCCCTATATAAGGCAGGGCAGGAGAGAAAAAGGGATAGCGCTGATGCTCGAAGAGAGCCTGAAAAAAAAAGGGTGTAACCGTCTTCCTTTTGATATAATAGTTGCGTCGGGGGTAAACTCGGCAATGCCCCATGCCCGACCGACCGATAAGAAGCTTTCGCCCGGCGACTTCGTGGTGATTGACTGGGGCGGGGAAGCTGAAGGGTACTGTTCGGACATGACCAGGACGCTCCTTGTAGGGGGCGGGGATCTTTTAAAGAAGAAACACATATATAATGCCGTGTTAGAGGCGAACAGGGCGGCGGTTTCCTCTATTGTTCCGGGTGCCGTGAGCAGGAGCATAGACGCCGAGGCCAGGAATAGTATAAAGAACGCGGGATATGGCGAATTTTTTGGTCACGGGACCGGGCATGGCGTGGGACTCGAGGTACACGAGATGCCCCGCATTACATGGACGAGAAGCGACGCCGTGGAAGAGAATATGGTCTTTACGATAGAGCCGGGAATTTATATCGAGGATATTGGAGGTGTGAGGATAGAGGACATGATTTTGGTGAAGGCAGATGGGGCGGAATTGCTGACGAAATTGCCGAGGCGGTTAGAGATTATATAATGAACAGGAATCTTAAGCCAGAGGTCAAATTAAGGAAGGCAGTATCCATCAAAGGTTTTACAAAGCGATGGAGTTTTCATAATTGAGTATTTGCAGCCGCAATTACAATTCATTGTGTTCCGGGAGGTCCGCTATGCCGGCTAGCACCCGAAAAGGTATCGCAAGTAAAGCCTTTTCAGCACACAGACTTCCTGTTTTGATTGAGATTTAGAATTTATTTATAGGAGGTTCGATTGATATCAACGGCAGATTTCAGAAAAGGTGGAAAGATAGAGTATAAGGGGGAGCCCTGCGAGATCATTGACTTTCAGCATGTCAAGATGGGCAGGGGAGGTGCCATTGTCAGAACAAAGATGAAGAGCCTCAGGACCGGGAATGTGCTGGAGGACACCTTCAGGTCGGGCGAGAAATTCGAGACGCCCCATCTGGATGAGAGGGAGATGCAGTATCTCTATGCCGAGGGTGACTTCCGTTATTTCATGGACACCGAAACTTTCGAACAGATTCCGATCAGTACTTCCCATCTTGGTGACGCCAACAAGTTCCTGAAGGAGAATATGACTGTCACCATACTGAAGTACAAGGGTGAACCCCTCACCGTCGAGCTGCCCACTTTTGTGGAGCTTATGGTGGCGAAGACGGACCCGGGGTTCAAGGGTGATACGGCGTCGGGGGGGTCCAAGCCCGCAACCCTCGAGACCGGCGCTGTAGTGAAGGTGCCTTTCCACATCAACAGCGGCGATGTGATAAAGGTGGACACAAGGACATCTGAATATATCGAGAGGGTTAAATAATGGAAATCGATGACCTGAAAGAGCTTATCTCCCTTCTTCAGGATACCGATATCACGGAAATCCAGCTTGAGAAGGACGGGACAAAGGTCAAGATCAGGCGCCAGATGCTGGTATCTTCTATTGATATGCATTCCAAAAAGACGCCTGTGACTGTCGAAAAGACGACGGAGTCCGATGAGGAGGTGCAGAGGCTTATCACGGTTACTTCCCCGATTGTCGGTACCTTTTACAGATCGCCTTCGCCGGAGGCCCCGCCGTTTGTCGAGGCGGGGACCCGGGTAAAGAAGGGTCAGGTGATCTGTATTATCGAGGCCATGAAGCTGATGAATGAGATAGAGAGCGAGGTGGAGGGTGTGATCGTGAGGGCACTGGTGGAGAACGGTCAACCTGTGGAGTATGGAGAACCGCTCTTTCTCATCGAACCCCTGTCATGAAACTGTTCAAGAAGATACTTATTGCGAACAGGGGTGAGATCGCAGTCAGGATCATAAGGGCCTGCAAAGAGCTTGGCATAAAGACCGTTGCGGTCTATTCCGACATAGAAAAGGACGCGATGCACGTCAGACTTGCCGATGAGGCGGTATGCATCGGCCCCGCGAGCTCCACACAGAGTTATCTGAATATTCCCGGGATCCTCAGCGCCGCGGAGATCACGGACTCTGAGGCTGTACATCCGGGGTACGGGTTTCTTGCGGAGAACCCTCATTTTGCCGAGGCATGTTTTACTTCCGGGATAACCTTTATCGGGCCGTCTTCCGAGAACATAAGGCTCGGCGGAGACAAGGCGAAGGCGAGACAGACGATGAAGCGTAAGGGCATTCCTGTTGTGCCTGGCAGCGACGGGCCGGTCACGTCGGAAGAAATGGTCATTAAGGTCGCAAAAAAGATAGGCTTTCCGGTCATTCTCAAGGCGACTGCGGGCGGCGGCGGGAAGGGCATGAGAATAGTGAATGAAGAGGCCGTCCTCGAGCAGGCATTCTACGTCGCGCAGAGAGAGGCGTTGACGGCCTTTGGAAACGGCGAGCTGTATGTGGAAAAATACATTCCGAACATGCGGCACATAGAGGTCCAGATAATGGCGGACGGCAAGGGGAACGTTATTCATCTCGGCGAGCGCGATTGCACGGTCCAGAGGAGACACCAGAAACTTATCGAGGAGACTCCTTCGCCGATCTCTACGGAAAAGTTCAGAAAGAAGATCGGTGAATACGGCATAAAGGCGGCGAAGGCCCTGAAATACAAAAACATAGGGACCATAGAGTTCATAGTCGATTCCGCCGGTGACATATATTTCATGGAGGTGAATACCAGGGTGCAGGTCGAGCATCCCGTGACCGAGATGGTGACCGGCATCGATATCATTAAGGAGCAGATAAAACTGGCCGCGGGCCTTCCTCTCGAATACAAGCAAAGCTCAATAAAATTTTCGGGCCATGCCATAGAATGCCGGATAAAT
>JAWOKY010000018.1:0-2871 GCA_033853975.1 Thermodesulfovibrionales bacterium | reverse complement strand
CTGAGGAAGGCCATTGCGCGAAAGGAAAACGTCTCCTCAAGGATGCTTCAGGTAAAGACGAACGGAGGCTTCGAGACGATCGACCTCGACCTCCGCTATATCAAAAAGCCCGGTTATTTCGAGGGCCTCGTGATGGTCGTGTTCAAGCCTGTGCCGCAGCGGAAGGAAGAAAAGGCAGGGACGAAGAAGACGACGCGGGAGACCGAAAGGCTCGCCAAGCATGCGATGGAACTTGAGTACGAGCTGAAGTCCACAAGAGAGCACCTGCAAACGACCATAGAGGAGCTCGAGACCTCAAACGAGGAGTTGAAATCTACAAACGAAGAGCTTCAGTCTTCCAACGAGGAGCTTCAAAGCACGAACGAAGAGCTCGAGACGTCGCGCGAGGAGCTGCAGTCGGTAAACGAAGAGCTCGTGACGGTGAACTCGGAACTCCAGGACAAGATTGAAGAACTCTCAAGGACCAACAACGATATGAGCAATCTCCTTGCCAGCACCCAGATCGCGCATTTTCCTCGACAATTCCCTGAGCATAAAAGGCTTCACGCCGGCGGTCAGCGAGATCGTGAACATCATCCAGTCGGACATCGGAAGGCCCCTGCGCGACATATCGTCGCGGATCGACTATCCCGATCTCGTTACCGATGTAAAAAAGGTAGTCGACGAGCTTTCGACGAAAGAAAGGACGGTAAAGCACGAAAGCGGCAGATGGTATCTTGCCAAGATACTGCCTTACCGCACGCGCGACAACGTCATCGACGGCGCCGTGCTTACCTTTGTTGATGTCACTGATCAGAGGAAGGTGGATGAAGAGCTGGGATCGATCCGCATCTGTCAGGGTATCGTAGAGAACATGCCGGAACCTGTTCTCCTTCTTCGCAAAGACCTTATCGTGGAATATGCGAACAAGGCGTTTTACGAAACGTTCGATGTCTTGGCCAAAGAGACTCTTGGCAGGATGGTTTACGACCTGGGAAACGGACAGTGGAACATACCCAAGCTGAAACATGTCCTCGAAACAGTTATTCCCGAAAAGAGGGAGCTGCTGCATTACCACGTTGAGCACGACTTCGAGCGTATCGGCACGAGGAGGATGATCCTGAATGCAAATATGGTGTCCTTCGACGAGATGACGGAAAAGATACTTCTGACGATCTCCGACGTGACGCGCAGGAAATAGAATATATAGAGGCATTAGGAAAGGGAATACTATGCCGCGCAGGAAAGCAGCAACGGGAAAGGAACTTCGCAGGCGGGCCGAAAAAAAGGTTGCAAAGCAACCGGGCATAATGGGGAAGCAGCAAGCAGCCGTTTCATCCTATGAGACAAAGAAGCTCATCCATGAGCTGCAGGTCCACCAGGCCGAGCTTGAGATACAGAACGAAGACCTGCGGAAGGCCCAGGTGGAGCTTGCCGACACCCAACGCAGGTACATGGACCTCTTCAATTTCGCCCCTGTCGGATATTTCGTGCTTGATC
This sequence comes from Thermodesulfovibrionales bacterium, assembly GCA_033853975.1. GTDB lineage: Bacteria > Nitrospirota > Thermodesulfovibrionia > Thermodesulfovibrionales > UBA6898 > JAWOKY01. The sequence goes on along the minus strand of JAWOKY010000018.1, from coordinate 1,392 downwards.
CGGAAGGCGTTATCAGACAGGCCAACGTGACCGCCAGCGGCACCCTGGACGTCACGAAGTGGACGCTTGTGGGCAGGCCCCTTTCCTTTTACGTCCATTCCTCAGACCGCGTGGTTTTCAACGAACATATAAGAGAGGCATTGTCATCAGAAAAGAGGGCAACCTGCGTTGTCAGGATGAAAAAGGGCAGCGGCGGTCTTCTTCAAACACAACTTGAAAGCGCCCGTTTGGAAGAAGTGGCGGAGGGGCCGCCCTACTGCCTCACTGCTATGACCGACATATCGAAGCTGAAGGAACTTGAAAAAGAGAGAGAGGCATATATCAGAGATCTCGAAGGCTTCAGCTACACCGCCTCCCATGAGCTGCGCGGTCCCCTTGTTTCCATAGCGGGCTTTGCGAGGATTCTGAGTGAGGATTTTCCTTCCTGCCTCGATGAAAAAGGCAGGGATTACCTGAAGATCATCACTGAAAATACACAGAAGATGGAACGGCTTCTGGCCGATCTCCTCGCGTTTTCGCAAACGGCCGTGAAAAAGGTTGTCAAGGGAAGGATCGATGTGGAGTCTCTCGCAAGAAGCGCATGGGCGGAAGTGGCTCTTCTTGCAGGAAGACGCAACGTAAGGATCGATATCGGTCATCTGCCTCCGGCGATGGGCGACGAGTCGATGATCAGGCAGGCGCTTGTGAACCTCCTTTCAAACTCGCTCAAGTTCACCGCCGCGAGGGAGACGGCAGTGATCGAGGTGCACGGGCAGAAGGGGAAGGGGGAAAACACATATTCTGTCAGGGACAACGGGGCAGGCTTTGATATGAAGTATGCCGACAAACTCTTCTCCATATTCCAGCGGCTGCACGGTTCAAAGGAATTTCCGGGGACAGGGGCCGGCCTCAGCATTGTCAGACGGATAATTGAAAAACATGGAGGCCGGGTCTGGGCCGAAGGGAAACCGGACCAGGGCGCGACGTTCTATTTCACTCTTCCTGCCCGATAAAGAATGCCGATATGCCTATTGCTCGAGCAATCTCTTCTTCAAATCTATGGCGACTATTGCTCCTTCTCCGGCAGCGATGATCGCCTGGTCGTTGCCGGTTAAAGGGCCTACGATATAAAGCCCGCCAAGTGAGGATTCGTAATTCCGACTGGTCACATACTTGAAGTTTTCCCCGTCCTTTTTCAAGCCGAGGCCGCCGAGGAACCCATCGTTCAGTTTGTATCCGAAGTTGGACATGATTACCTGGCAGTCGATCCTCTCGCCGTCATGAAGTTCGAGTGCCTCTATTTTTTGATCTCCTATTATCCTGACCGGTTTCCCATGAACGAGCCGGATATTTTCGTCGTTCAGTTCTTCGACATATGCCTCGGGAACCTGGAAATAGTAAAGGATGAGTGTA
>JAWOKY010000017.1:0-25511 GCA_033853975.1 Thermodesulfovibrionales bacterium | reverse complement strand
AAATCCCCTGTGAACCCCGTATAGAATTGTCCGTCCTTTTCACTCTGAATCACATAAGTGTAGTACATAACCTACAATCTCTAACGGGGTAAAGTTGCCGGATGGCATCAAAAACTACTTTGAACTGTGCGTCGTATTTCTTTTCCAGATCGGCCAGCTTCCGGCCCTGCTCGGCATTAGAGGCAAGCATCTGCCGCAGGCGGATGAATGTTCTGACAAGATGGATACTTGCCTGGATGGCAACGGGGCTATTCAAAATGGTAGCAGCCATCATGGCCCCATGCTCGGTGAAAGCAAATGGCAGATTCGGTGAGAACTTAAGCCGTCTGAGGTGGTCACAGTTTGTGACCACCTCCTGCTTTTCTTCTTGCGTCAGCTGAAACATAAAATCTTCTGGAAAACGTTCTGCGTTGCGCTTTACGGCCTGGTTGAGCACTTTGGTTGCGACCCCGTAAAGTGCCGCAATATCGGCATCAAGCATAACCCTCTCACCGCGGATAAGAAGGATTTTCTTCTCGATGATTTGAGCAGATAACAGTTTTTCCATTTTCCCTCCATTTTACGGTAACAAGTCTCCTTCCCCTTCATACCACTGCCCACTGTGCTGTCCCCATTAACTATAAACTTTTATCGATCCGCCGTTATTTTATCACAGACGCCAGTGATACGTTAACCGGCGCCGGGTAGTAAAATAATCAGGTAGCTGAGTGCTAAGGCTGGCTTGCTTCAAAGAAAGGAGAGACGATGATTCTCGACCATGTGGGGATAGTGAACAAAGACGGGGAAGAGGCGGTCCGTTTTTACGAGGCCTTCCTCGGCCTCGGCAGGATCAAGGAGTCCTCCGTGTCGCCTGAACTGAGCAGGAAGCTCTTTTCCGTTGACGAAGAGATAAGGATGCTCGTCTATGGCGATGAAGAGCTCAAGGTCGAGGTCTTCATCCTGCCCGGCTTCATCCCTCAATCACCCTGCATCGCCCATTTTGGCATCCAGGTCCCTGATCTTCCCGGTTTTCTTGAAAGAACCAAAGACGCGGGGGTGAAGATGATATCAGCGGAGAGGGGCGGCCGCACGGTCTACTTTATCGAGGACTTCTCGGGAAACCGCATCGAAGTAAAACAGAAGAAGTAGACGCGGTCCCGCGTGTTTTTTTACTCCTGTACTTCAGCGCTTCCGCTCTATTGCCCTTCATAGTCCCTCCATGCGGGTGCCGGAAGACTGGTAATGCAATTTCGAATATGCGAAAATAGGGAACAAAAAACTGCGGGTCGTATCCCGCATCCAAAGGGAGGAGTCGGCTGATGAGGAAGAACGTCCTGATGTTTCTGGTGGGAGTTGCCGCGTTACTGCTTTTTGCGGGCATGGGTTTCGCGGCAGATGAATTGCTTAAGCCCTATGTCCTGGCCTCGACGGACAATGTCACGATCGAGAAGAAGGCGGCAGAGGTGAAGAAGGCCCTCGCCCAGGACGGCTTTCAGGTCGTCGGGGAGTATTCTCCGTACAAAGGTGCGCATGTGATAGTCGTCACGAACGAAGAGCTCCGCAGGAAGGCGGCAGAATCAGACTTCGGTGCATACGGGGCGGTTGAGAGAATCTCACTGACCGAAACCGCCAAGGGACTTCAGGTCGCCTACACAAACCCGCTTTACTATGCCCAGGCCTACAGGATGAAGGACCCCCTCACGGATCTGGCGGCACGACTCGAAAAGGCACTCGGGAAAAAGTCCGAGTTCGGGTCGAAAAACGGACTGAAGGCGAGCAAGCTCCGCAAGTACCACTACATGATCATGATGCCCTATTTCACCGATCAGGTGGAACTTGCATCATACGGCTCCCATGAGGATGCACTCAAGGCAGTCGAGACGGGACTTGCGGCGCATAAGGGCGGCTGCTCGAAGGTCTACCGCGTGGACCTGCCGGGCAAACAGGAGTCGGTCTTCGGGGTGGGCATCTCCGAAGGCGAAGGGGCGGACCAGACCATCATGCCGGTCATCGATATCGCAGAGCTGAAGCATACCGCGCATCTCCCCTACGAAATGGTCGTCTCGGGAGGCAAGGTCTATATGCTCCACGGAAAGTTCCGCATCGCCCTCGATTTTCCCGACCTTACGATGGGAACGTTCATGAAGATCTCGGGCGCTCCTTCTGCGATCGAAAAGAAGCTAAAGACCGTCGCGGCAGGCAAATAGGCCTATCAAAAAACAGGATGGAAACGGAACCTCCGTTTCCATCCTGAACCCGCTGTCAGTAAAAGCTCATTCGGTAAACATGAGTCCCGCCTTGCAGAGAGACTGCCCGTAATTTTTGACCCATCGAACGGTCGCCTTCCTGAAAGGTGTGATGAGATCATCCTTTATTATGATACTGTCGCCTTCCTTGAGGCGGCTCAGTGCGTAGAGGCACATCCCCGTATTGCTCACATTTATCGTCGTTCCAAGGCGGAGTTTGCCGGTCCGATCATCGGCAAAACAAAACTGAATCGTATCCAGGGAAACCGTTCGCGGCCACTGTCTCTGTCTGTCTGTCGGCTTAAGTAACACTGGTCCTCTTTAAACTCAGCCTACGCAGGATAATCCTGGCGTCTAAGACAGAATTCCAGAAAATCCATAAAGAGTCAAATTAACCTTTCTTCATGCTTCTATTTGCCTGTAAAGAGGCGTGGTTAGAGGCCCTTCATGACGCGTGAGACTTCAGTCTGCCGGGTGAGAGCCCCTTTGCCTGAGATCTGCCGGATGATAGAATAGAACATACCGATTCTCAGGAGGTCACGTGTTTGGAGCCATCATCTTCCTTGGCGTCACGCTGATGCACTTATATGTCTTCTGGCGCGCCGGCTCGGTGCCCTTTCTCAGGCGCCGCTTTTCCCGGAAGGTCCTCTTCGGAGCAGGCGGTGTCTTCTGGTCTGTCTTTTGTTTCGGCCTGTTTTCAGGCCACTCCCCGGGCATGCTTTCCGGTACGCTGGGGCTGCTTGGCATGGACTGGATGGCTGTGATGTTTCTGGCCACAGTCTGCCTTCTTGCGGTCGACCTCCTAACCGGCTTCGGCCTTCTCCTTAGGGCTCCGGCGCCTTCGCTTCGGGGGCTGGCGCTCGTCGCAGCCGGGGTCCTTTCGATGACAGCGGTCGTTCAGGGTCTCAGGCCTCCGGTGGTGCAGAGATACGAGGTGCAGCTACCCGGTCTGCCCCGGCAGATGGACGGCACTGTAGTCGTGGCGATGTCAGACATGCATGTCGGGACGCTTCTTGACAGAAGATGGCTTGAGGGGCGTATAGCACAGGTCAGGGCCGAGAGGCCCGACCTCGTCGTCCTTCTCGGAGACATCTTCGAAGGACACGGCCGGCCCGAAAATGAGCTTATAGAGGTCCTCCATGGCCTCTCGGCTCCGATGGGTGTCTGGGCGGTACTTGGCAATCATGAATTCCACGGCAATGATCCGACGGGTGCGCCCCTTATGAATATCGACGGCGTGCGGGTGCTCGGCAACTCCTGGGCCGAAGTGAGGCCCGGTCTTATCCTTGCAGGCGTAGACGACCTTACGGCAAATCACGGGTCCGGCTCCGACGGAGAAGCAGTCTCTGAGGCCCTTGGAGGCCGTCCTGCCGGCGCAACTATCCTCCTCTCCCACACCCCGTGGCAGGCAGAAAAGGCGGCTGCCGAGGGGACCGGCCTGATGCTCTCCGGCCATACTCACGGCGGCCAGATCTGGCCCTTTGGTTATCTGGTGCGGCGCATCTATCCTCTCTTTGAAGGCAGCTATGATGTCAACGGGATGACAGTTATCATTTGCAGGGGAACGGGGACATGGGGACCGCGCATGCGCCTCTGGCGTCCGGCCGAGATCCTCCGCGTGACGTTGCGGGCGGCGCCTGAACGACCGGTAAATGGTGAAACGTGAACCGACAATCAGGCATCAGCACTGATGGATCAGGTTTCCCGGGTCTGTTTCATGCCCCCTGCTTTGTGTCGGGACGGGCATGCTGAGTCCGGACGGCCGTCTTCTTTTTATAACAAGGACGGTGCGCATGTTCGCCTACGGTTTTCTGTCCGTTGTGCTGATGATCTACCTCTCCCAGATAGGTCTGGCCGAGGCTCAGATCGGTCTGCTCTTTACGCTCACCCTCATCGGCGACACTATCATATCGCTCTGGATAACCACGAACGCAGACCGGAGGGGGAGGCGCCGCATGCTCATCATCGGCGCGCTTCTTATGGTCTTTGCCGGGGGATTGTTTGCCGTAACGAACAATTTCGTACTCCTCCTCATTGCGGCGACGCTTGGTGTGATCAGCCCAAGCGGCAACGAGGTCGGCCCCTTTCTTTCGATCGAACAGGCCGCGCTTTCGCATATCGTGACAAACGAGGTCCGGACAAAGATCTTTGCCTGGTATAACCTTGCCGGCTCCTTTGCGACGGCGCTTGGCGCACTTTGTACCGGTTTCCTGGTGCAGTCGCTCCAGGGCCTGCGGGTGACACAAGAGGGAAGCTATCGGGCGGTTGTCATCGCTTATGCCTGCTTCGGCCTGATACTTGCGGTCCTCTTCAGGGGGATGTCCGCAGCCGTGGAACTCCCTGCTGAGGCCGGACAGGCGACGGCAGCGGGCGTCAGGAGTATGTTGGGTCTTCACCGCTCGCGCGGGGGCATCATAAGGCTCTCCGCCCTTTTTTCCCTCGATGCCTTTGCCGGAGGATTCGTACTGCAGAGCATCATCGCCTACTGGCTTCACGTCCGCTTCGATGTCAGGCCGGCGCTGCTTGGCGCGATCTTTTTCGGCGCCAATATCCTTGCCGGGATATCGGCGCTGACAGCGGCGCGAATCGCCTCACGGATCGGGCTTGTAAGGACGATGGTATTCACCCATATCCCCTCCAATGTCCTTCTGATCCTCATCCCGCTCATGCCGAACCTTCAGCTTGCGATCGTCATGCTCTTTCTGAGGTTCAGCATCTCCCAGATGGACGTCCCGACGCGCCAGTCCTATACGATGGCGATCATAAGCCCCGACGAACGCTCCGCCGCAGCAGGCCTCACCGGCGTTGCCAGGACCACAGGGGCCTCTCTTTCGCCCGTAATAGCGGGGCCTCTTCTTGCCGGCGGCCCTCTCATGAATCTGCCTTTTTTTCTTGCCGGCGGGCTCAAGATCGTCTATGACCTTATGCTGTACCGCAGTTTCCGCAGGCTGAGGCCGCCTGAAGAGAAGGACCCAAACGGCGGAAATCTCAGGGCATCGTGATCGTGATCTCGTAGCTCCCTACGCCGACGCGGTCTGCGATGCCTTCCTTCCAGAGGAGCTCCATCGCCTTCACCTTGGCGCTCCTGGGAACCATGATGATCAGCTTCGACCCGGCCTGCGCCATCTGCTTCCACCTGAGCGCCTTTTCAGGGGTGATGCCTGTTTCGGTCTCGACTTCAACGACGGCTAGGGTCATGCCGTGGTTTGCAAGAATAAGGTCGGGACAGCCCCCCTCGTTAACGGTTATCTCCCGGTACTGGGAGGAAAACCTCCCCCTCAGCCGGTCCACTATGAGATCGTGCAACAGTTTCTCGCTCTCCATGTCGTCCTCCGGTTGTGATAATCAGGGATATCTTAATCTTTTTCGGCCGAAATAAAAATCCCCCGCAAAGTGAAATGCAATATAATGGAGTTGTCATCCACGCGATACCATGAAACAATTCGATCAGTCGTCGGCGGTCTGTCAGGTCTTCACTTACAAAGAGGGGATCCTCTCCCCTTTTGCCCATGACCTGCGCATAAGCGTCACCTCCTTTGTCATAACCATCGGGGAGGGGAACCGCTCGATCGAGGGAAGGTTCGACGCAGAATCGCTGCGCGTCGACTGCGCAATGGTGAACGGCTCCGAGCGGCCGGACCTCCTGAGCACCTGGGAAAAGGAGGAGATAAACCATAATATCATCGGGGATATCCTCGAAACGCGCATCTATAGGGACATACTTCTCAGGTCCTCATCGGTTACAAGGGAGGATTCCACCTACGGGGTGAAAGCCGCCCTTACGGTGCACGGTACTGAAAGGGAGATCTCCTTTGCCGTCAAACCGGTCGGCAGACAGCACGTTGCGGATGTCCGCCTCAACCTTCCTGATTTCGGGATAAGGCCTTTCTCGGCCCTCTTCGGCGCGGTGCGGATAAAGCCCGAAATCCTCATCCGGGTCATGATCCCGCGGACTGACTGAGCCCCGGCGAAAAAGCGGACTGCAATCAATGAGGGCTGTTCAGACGGCTTTAATCGTGATAGAATGAATTAAGTCCAACGACTAGCGCGTCAAGGGGCCTAAAATGTTCATGAAAGTGCCTAGGGAACGCAGGCTGAGAAGGAGAGGACCGATTTCCGTGCCTGTCTCTTTCACCGTGGGCGCCGAGCGGAAGGAAGACGTCGAGGCGCTCGAAGGAAGTACCACCGACTATAGCGAGTCCGGCCTCGGCCTCTGCTCCAACCAGGAACTGAAATCGGGTGCAGTCCTCGAGATCGAATGCCAGGACATCTGGGAAACTCCGAAAACATTCGCTGTGAAATGGTGCAACAGGGTAAGTAATCATTTTTACCGCATCGGCCTCACAGTGCGGAATTAACCGGAGCCATCCCGGGCGGGGCAGAGATCGAAGATAGGTCCGAAAGGACCTGCTTCTTCCACTCGTGCCCAAAAAGCGCCGCAGCTGACAGCGCCTCCAACAAAAGCGTCACGGCCATTCCCGCATGCCCTATCGCTCAGAAGATCCTGATGACAACATAGGCGAGGAACAGATAAAGCGAAAAACCGGCCGCAAGGGAGACGGGAAAACCGAGCCGGGGTGTCAGCAGCATGATCGTGAACAGGTAGGAAAGCCACGGGAATAGCATGATCAGCAACCCCTTTGCATATGGCGTCAGAGCCTTCTCGCCTGCCTCATGATAAATGGTCAGAAAGGTTATGAGTGTCATGACAGGAAGATTGGCAAAGAACGCTGCGAGGAGGGGCCTTGAATTGCTCGCCAGGTAGGTCACGACGCTTATAATCGTGCCGCCGGCCAGAAAGTAAAAAAGGTATTTCATCACCATAATGTGGAGTTAGCCCATTTTACCAGAAAACCGGCGGGTCTGAAACGAAGCCCTTCCATCACGGGTACCGGCCTTCCCTTGACAAGCAGCCGGCAAGCTGATAAAAGAAAACAGTGTGCAGATGATGTCTTCCCTGTTTAGTCATCAGGGGGCGACAGAAGGAAATCCTGAAATAGGAAGATCAGGGGGTCGTCGTGCCGATCCATAACTCGGATGTAGCCGACATATTCACCCAGATAGCGGACCTGCTCGAAATACAAGGCGCCAACGTCTTTAGGGTGCGGGCCTACAGAAATGCGGCGCGGACCGTAGGGGGCCTGTCGCAGTCGGTGGAGGATCTTGTCGCGCGTAATGAAGATCTGACAAGACTTCCCGGAATCGGGAAGGACCTGGCCGAAAAGATCCAGGAGATAGTAAAAACCGGAAGGACAGGCATACTCGAAGAACTCAAAGGGAAACTCCCCCCGGGGCTTAGCGACCTCATGAAGATAGGAGGGCTTGGCCCCAAGAGGGTGAAGATCCTCCACGAGAAGCTCCATATAGCGGATCTCTCTTCTTTGAAGAAGGCGGCAGCGGGAAAGAAGATAAGTAAGCTGCCCGGGTTCGGCGAAAAGACGGAGCAGGCGATTACGAAGGAGCTCGAAAGGGTCAGCGGAGAGGAAAAGAGGATCAGGATCTCGGTTGCCGAAGAGATCGCACAGTCCCTGAGCGAGTATCTCAGAAAATCAAAGGGGATAAAGGATATCACCGTTGCGGGGAGCTACCGAAGGGGGAAGGAAACGGTGGGCGATCTCGATATCCTCGCCACATCCGGAAAAGGCTCCGACATCATGGAGCGGTTCGTTGCCTATGGCGATGTCGAGAGGGTGCTCTCAAAGGGCGAGACCCGCTCCTCTGTCCTTTTGAGGACAGGGGTCCATGTTGACCTCAGGGTCGTGCCGGAGGTCAGCTACGGCGCGGCTATGCACTACTTCACAGGGTCGAAGGCGCATAATATCGCAGTCCGCACGCTTGGGGTCAAGAAGGGGCTCAAGATCAACGAATACGGCGTCTTCAAAGGAAGCAGACGGATCGCCGGCAAGACAGAGGAAGAGGTATTCCGAAGCGTGGGACTCCCTTTCATCCCGCCCGAACTACGGGAAAACGAAGGTGAGATAGAGGCGGCAATGCGCGGGGAGCTTCCGGGACTTCTGAGGCTTCAGGAGATCAGGGGCGACCTCCACGTGCATACGAACGTGACGGACGGAAGGGATACCCTTAAGGAGATGGCCGGGGCCGCGAAGAGGCTCGGTTATCAATATCTCGCCATAACCGAGCATTCAAGGCATGTCACCGTTGCCCGCGGCCTTAAGCCGGAGGGGCTTGCAAAGAGGATAAAGGAGATCGAACGGTTCAACGCGGATTCGGACATACTCGTACTTAAGGGAATAGAGGTCGACATACTTGAAGACGGTTCGCTCGACCTGCCCGATGACATCCTCAGCGAGCTCGACCTGACTGTCTGCGCCGTCCATTACAAGTTCAATCTCTCAAGAGAAAAACAGACGGAGCGGATCATCAGGGCGATGGATAACCCATGTTTCAATATACTCGCCCATCCGACCGGAAGGCTCATAAACGAACGAAGGCCCTACGAGGTGGACATGGAGCGGATAATCAGGGCTGCGAAGGAGAGGGGATGTTTCATGGAGCTCAACGCTCATCCGCTTCGGCTTGACCTCCGCGATGCCGACTGCAGGATGGCAAAGGAGATCGGCGTGAAGGTCGTAATATCCACCGATGCCCACAGCACGGACGACCTCGCTCTGATGCGGTTTGGTGTCCTGGAGGCGCGAAGGGGCTGGCTCGAGGCAGGAGACGTCCTGAACACCGGAAGCTGGGAGGAGATGAGGAAACTCCTCAAAAGAATGTAGTCCGGGCCCTGTCTTTCCTTTCTTGACGGCCACCCGAAAGTGTGCTCTACTAAAGTAAGAGAATCATCTACCGAAAAACCAGAACCCCCTTTCTCTTGTTCGTCCCGATCGCGATGTCCGGAGGTGAGCATGGAAACCGTAAAGGAAGAGAGCAAAATCCAGAAACCGGCATTTATAAAGATCTCAGACGTGGTTTGGGACATTCCCAGCGACTTCAAGCACGGCATGAGGGTGCCGGCAAGGATCATCGCCACCCGGAAGTTGATAGAGACAATGGACCTCACCGTCTATGATCAGATAACCAATGTCGCCACCCTGCCGGGGATCCAGAGGTATGCCTTCTGCATGCCCGATGGCCATAGCGGCTATGGGTTCCCGATCGGTGGTGTCGCAGCCTTCGACGTAAACGAAGGAGGGGTGATCTCCCCGGGGGGCATCGGCTTTGATATCAACTGCGGGATGAGGCTGGTGCTTACCAACCTCACAAGGGACGAGGTGACGCCCCATCTGAGGACCCTTGTCGAGAAGCTCTTCAGAAGCGTCCCGGCAGGGGTTGGAAGCAGGGGGTTCGTCAGGCTGTCGAAGGAGGAATTCAGGGACAAGGTGGCAATGCAGGGGGCGAGGTGGGCGGTTTCCGAGGGCTATGGATGGAGGGAGGACCTCGAAAGGACCGAACTTGGCGGAAGGGCCTCATGGGCAGACAGTTCCAAGGTCTCCCAGAAGGCGATAGATCGTGGTTTCAACCAGATCGGCACGCTCGGTTCGGGCAACCACTACCTCGAAATCCAGTGGCTGAAGCCGGAAAATATATTCAATGAAAAGCTTGCCGCAAAGTGGGGACTCTTCCCCGACCAGATCGTGGTGATGTTCCACTGCGGCTCGCGCGGCTTCGGCCACCAGGTCGCCACGGATTATCTGCTGCTTTTTCTCTCGGTCATGGAGCGCAAATACGGGATAAAGATCCTTGACAGGGAGCTTGCCTGCGCCCCATTTTTTTCGCCGGAGGGCCAGAACTATTTCAGGGCGATGGGCTGCGCAGTGAATATGAGTTTCGCAAACCGGCAGGTCATCCTGCACAGGATACGCGAGGTCTTCTCTGAGGTCTTCGGGAAAGGTCCCGAGAAGCTCGGGCTCCACATGCTCTTCGATATTTCCCACAACAGGGGAACCTTCGAAAAACATGACGTTGACGGGAAGGTGAAGGAGCTGATCGTCCACAGGAAAGGGGCGACTGGAAGCTATCATCCCGGCAGGGAGGAGATCCCGGAGTACTACAGGAAAGACGGCTCTCCTGTCATCATCGGGGGCTCGATGGAAACGGGAAGTTATCTCCTCGTAGGAGGCCCGAAGTCGCCCGATACCTTCTGCTCCACCGCCCATGGAAGCGGCAGGACGATGAGCAGGACAAAGGCAAGGAAGATGGTAAGGGGAAGCGAGCTTCTGAGGGAGCTCGAGGGAAAAGGGATATATATCAGGACCGCAAGCTATGCCGGTGTAGCAGAGGAGGCTGGGTTTGCATACAAAAACATCGACGACGTTGTGGAAGCCGCAGCCATTGCCGGCATTTCACTCCCCGTGGCGAAACTCGTGCCGATCGGAAACGTGAAAGGCTGAAGGTGCCCTACCGTTTTATTGAAGACAGAACGATGGCCGATGTCGCCTTCACCGCGGAAGGAAGGAGCCTCGTTGAGCTCTTCACCTCCGCCGGACTCGCGGTCACAGCGACGATGGTGAAAGATGTCTCGAAAATAGAGCATCTGGCAACAAAGCATTTCTCCCTCCAGGCCGAAAACATCGAGATGCTCCTTTTCATCTTCCTGCAGGAACTCATATTCTACAAGGATGCGGAACTTCTGCTTTTCAGCGGCTTCGACCTCGACATCTCCCAGAAGGGGGAGATATGGCGTCTCCGCGCCAGGGCGATGGGCGAGGAGATAGACCCTGATATACATGAGCTGATAGTGGACGTGAAGGCGGTCTCACTTCACCGATACAGTGTCGAGGAGACGCCTGAAGGATGGCGGGCCGAGGTGATGCTTGACGTATAGGCCTTTCAGGATCGACAGAAAGACCCCGGGAAAGAAGGGACGTTCAAAGGGGCTGCCGGTTTTATCGGGGCCTTCCGTATCCCCCGCCGCCCGGCGTCTCGATCACGATGACGTCGTTTCTGCCGACCTTGAGTACCTCCCGGCTGCCCAGTATCTTCGTCCGTCCGTCCGCCTTTCTTACGAGGTTAACACCGCATCTGCCCGGCCTGCCACCTGCCATCCCGTAAGGCGAATAGACCCTCCGCTCGGATAGTATCGATACGGTTGCAGGCCTGAGGAAACGTATCTCCCTTCTGACCCCGTCGCCGCCGGGGAACCTTCCGTTTCCGCCCGATCCCTTCCTCAGGGTGAACCGTTCAACCCTCACACCGGGATGTCTGAATTCGAGGATCTCAGGGTCGGTGATCCTCGTATTCGTCATATGCACCTGCACGCCCGATGCGCCAGGACAGTCTTCGAGCGCTCCTGCTCCTCCGGCGATCGTCTCGTAATAGGGGGATTCCCCCTCGGCTTCGAACAGCAGGTTGTTCATTGTGCCCTGAGAAGCCGCCGCTATCCCGAAGGCACCGAGAAGAACATCCACTACCCTCTGGGAGGTCTCGACGTTGCCTGATGCAACCGCCGCCGGATAGCGAGGATTCAAAATGGTGCCGGCAGGTATGATGATCTCTACAGGATCGAGACAGCCGCTGTTTAGCGGGATATCCCTGTCCACCAGTGCCCTCAACACATACATCACGGCAGAGCGCGTAACCGGGCTTGGCGCGTTCAGGTTGTCGTTGAGGTGCTGCCCTCCGATCCCCGTGAAATCTATCCTTGCAAGCAGCGCATCGTCGTCTTTGGGGCCGCCCTCGATAGATACCGCCACTTTTATGATTGTGCCGTCATCGAGTCGGTCTTCGAACGTCGAGATGAATGATTTTCCCTGCAGGAATCTCCTGAGCCCCTTTTTCACAGAAGAGGCCGAATTCTCCCTGATGAATCGCATATAGGCACGGACGGTCTCGATCCCGTATCGTCCGACTGCACTGAGCAGTTCTTTCTCACCCCTGTGGCAGGCGGCGACCTGTGCCTCGAGATCGAAGATGCGTTCCGGAACATCCCGCACCGGGTATCTGCCGGCAAGGAGGGCCCCCCTCAGGGAATCCTCAAGGAAGACGCCGTCCCGGACAAGGAGAAGGTTGTCGACGAGCACGCCCTCTTCCTCTATGTGAGAGGCGGTCGGGGGCATTGACCCGGGAGTGCTGCCGCCGACATCCGAGTGGTGTCCCCGTGCTGCGGTAAAGAAGATCAGTCCGCCTTCTTCGGAATAAACGGGGCATACGACGGTCATGTCAGGCAGATGCGAGCCGCCGCGATAGGGATTGTTAGTGAGATAAACGTCTCCTTTTCTTATGTCCTTCTGCCTGTCGGAAAGCACAGCCTTTACGGTGTCCGACATCGAGCCCAGATGTACAGGGATGTGCGGGGCATTTGCGACCAGGTTGCCCTCGGGGTCAAAGACTGCACAGGAAAAGTCAAGCCGCTCTTTCATATTTACCGAATGGGCGGTGTTTCTCAGGGTGGATCCCATCTCGACAGCCACTGCTGTGAAGAGACTGTTAAAGACCTCAAGAAGAACCGGATCGGCCTTCCTGCTATCCGCCCTGCGCAGCCTCTTCTTTGCGGTCTGTCGCGTCATGACAATCATCCCCCTTTCGTCTGCCTCTGCTTCAAACCCGGGGTCGACAACAACCGTGAAGTTTGGATCGATGATAAAGGCAGGGCCCTGTATCTTCGTCAGCCGGGGGAGGGATTCCCTTGAATAGACGGGTGCTGTCAGGGCCTCTCCTTCATGGCGCATCACCTGATGAGACGATGGGCGGAGGATCGTGCCGGCTTTTTCTGTCGAACAGGAGGGGAAAAATTCGGTCCTGGACCTGACCTCGATCCTGAGGTTAACCGCCTCAAGTTCCCTCTGGTCCGGCCGAAAACCGAAGAGCCTGCTGAAACGATCTCTGAAGGCCCCGACCGTTTCATCGAAATCCGTAAATGGAAGCGTCAGAAACGCCTCTGAACCCTTCGGCCTCAGATCAATCTCCCTTATTGTCTCAAGGCTGCCTGCCTTTGCGATGTCCCGGGGCACCTCTCTTTCGATCTCCTCGAAACGAGCGCTCAGATAAGAGTGAGCTTCCTCATTGTAGGTCCTGAGGACAGTCTTTGCGCCCCTCCATGCGGGACTTGAAAGTCCGATGCCCCAGGCTGACATGAGGCTTGACAGGGGATGGATGACGATCCTCGGTATATCGAGAATGGAGGCGATCGAACAGGCATGCTGCCCGCCTGCCCCCCCGAAACAGACAAGGGCATAATCGCGGATATCAAATCCCCGCGATACGGATATATCCCTTATAGCCAGGGCCATCTTTTCGTTTGCGACCCTGAGGAACCCTTCGGCCGTCTCTTCAGGGGAAAACGATGTGGACATGGCATTATTGATCCGGCCACTGAGGAGAGAAAACTTTTCCCGCACGACGGCAACGTCAAGAGGCGAGTCTCTTCCCGGCCCGAAGGTCTTTGGAAAATGGCCCGGGATCAGCCTCCCTGTCAGGAGGTTTGCGTCGGTGACCGTCAGAGGCCCTCCGAACCCGTAAGAAGCCGGTCCGGGAGAGGCACCCGCCGATTCAGGACCGACGGTCATCTTCTGTCCGTCAAAGCCAAGAACAGAGCCGCCGCCTGCTGCTACCGTAACGATATCGATCATCTCTGTCTGCAGAGGGATGCCGCCAATCTCTTTTTCGCCTACCCTTTCTATGCCTCCCTCGTAGCGGGATACATCAGTTGAGGTTCCCCCCATATCAAAGCCGATGACCCTCCCTATCCCTGTCGCTTTGGCGATCCCTGCCACCGCGATCACCCCGCCGGCAGGGCCCGAAAGGAGGGCGTTTCTTCCGGTGAAGTATGCCGGCCTTGCCAGAAGGCCGCTTGACTGCATGAAGGCGACGGGAATGCTTCCTGCGGCCCTCTTTATCCCCTCTTTATACCCTGCCATCACGGTGCCGAGATAGGCGTCAACGAGCGTGCTCTGGCCGCGGCCGACGATCTTGATGAGGTTGATCGTCCGGTGGGACAATACTATATTCGACAGCGCCTTTTGCCTGAGTATTTTTTCGCAGAGAAGCTCGTGTGCCGGGTTGGCCCAGGAATGCATCAGCACAACGGCAACAGAGTCGATTTCCTTCAGATCGAGTCTTTCGATCTCCTTCACGAGCGATTCTGCGTCAAACTTCCTTATAACCATGCCCCGGCAGTCGATCCTTTCATCCACTTCGATGACGGTTGAATAAAATGGTGGCGCTTTCTTTATGCAGAGCCTGAAGATGTCCGGTCTGTTCTGATTGCCGATTTCAAGGAGGTCCCTGAATCCCTTCGTGATCAGGAGAGCGACCCTGTCGCCTCTTCTTTCGAGAAGGGCGTTCGTTGCGACTGTGGTACCGAAACGTATACCTCCTATATCTTCAACAGGCAGTCTTTCCCCGGACCTCAGGCCCAGCATCCGCCGTATGCCTTCTATGGATGCGTCAGCGTAGTCCGGAGAGGAAGAGAGGAGCTTCAGCGTGTGGTAATTCCCCGCTGGGTCGACGCCCACGACGTCGGTGAAGGTGCCACCCCTGTCGACAGCAAATCGCCATTGCCCGGCTTCTTTCAATGAGTATCCTTTCAACGTATTTTTTCTATCATATCAGGAGCGGCAGCTGAGGCGGTAGCTTTCCCTCTCCGGCGGCATGAGGCCTGCATCAAGGCGGAGATACCGCTACTTGTTCTTGCCGTGGGTCAATGAATGGAGTATACTGCCGAGGTCTTCGAGTTCGTATGGTTTGGTAAGCACGGCCCTGAAGCCATAATGGCTGTAATCTGCCGCAACGGCGTCTGCAGAATAACCGCTTGATACAACAGCCCTGACTTCCGGGTCTATTTCGAGCATCTTCTTTATCGTCTCCCTTCCGCCCATGCCGCCCCGGACCGTCAAGTCCAGAATGACGGCATCGAAGGGGCGCCTCTTATCCATCGCGTCTGAATATCTTTCGATCGCCTCCTCCCCATTTTCCGCAAGATCGACGTCGTATCCGAGGCCCTCGAGCATATGGCTTGCAACAGTTCTCACGACCTCTTCGTCGTCCATGACGAGAATCCTCCCTTTTCCGAGACAGAGACCTCTGTCCTGCCCTTTTTCCTGAGGCAGGAGTTCTTCCGATGCCGGAAGATAGATGAAGAAGGTGCTGCCCGCGCCGAGCTGCGATCTCGCGTCCAGCAGGCCGCCGTGTTTCTTTATTATAGAGTATGAAGTAGTCAGCCCAAGCCCGCTTCCTTTTCTCTTGGTCGTGAAGTAGGGGTCGAATATTCTGGATAGATGGGAGTCCGGAATTCCCGTTCCCTGGTCCTCGATCGCTATCCGGACATAGTTGCCCTTTGCAAGAGGGAGACCGCTTTTCGCATCCAGTTGGACATTCCTGACGAGTATCCTGATTGTCCCCCCTTCCGGCATCGCCTCGCTTGCATTGATGACGATGTTGTGCATCACCTGGTTTATCTGGCCCTCATCCGCCTCGACCAGCCGGAGATCATCGTCGATCGAACATACGTAGTTGACGTTAGAGCCGCTAAGCGCAAATTTCACGGAATTGTGGATAACAGCCGGAAGAGAAATGGTTTTCTTGACGGGCTCTCCACCCTTTGAGAAGGTGAGCAGCTGCCTCGTAAGGTTCCTTGCCTGGGTAAGGGCTGTCTCGGCTCCCTCGAGCATCCTGGCGGCCTTTCCCTCACTGTCAGGGAACATCTTGGCAAGGGAAATACTGCCGAAGACGCCCTGCAGCAGGTTATTGAAGTCATGGGCTATACCGCCTGCAAGGAGACCGACCGCCTCCAGCTTTTGGGTGCGGAGAAGCTGTTCTTCAAGCAGGTGCTTGTCGGTGATATTCTTTATCACCTCTATTGCGGATGTGACAGCGCCCGAAGTGTCTTTCAGGGGATAGGATTTTGTTTCGACGTAGATGACACCGCCGCCTCTGTTGTAATGCCTGTGAACGCATGCATAGGGCTCTCCATTTTCGAAGGAATGGCGCACGGCGCACTCTTCCCCATGCTCATGGCAGGGCCTGTCGCCCCGGTGGGAAATTTCAAAACAATGTCTGCCGATGATGTCAGGGACGGGCATGTTCTCCTGGCTTCCATATGCGCTGTTAGCCATGACGATCCTGTATTCCCTGTCAATAACGATAAATGCCTCATCAACGGTATTGAGGATGCTCTCTATGAATTCCCGGCTGCTTCGCACTGCCTCTTCCATCTTCATGCGGTCCGTGATGTCGCGAAAAATGCCGATGGCGCATTGTTCCCCCCCGATGGTCATTTTGGTGGTGCCTATATCAGCATAAAAAACACTGCCGTCTTTCCTAAGCACAGGCAGATTCCTGGCAACTGCCTTTTCTCCTTTCATCTGTTTATCGAATTCCGCAATGATGCCCGGCAGTTCCTCAGCCGGATGGATGTTTTCGACGGACAGGCTCAGCATCTCTTCCATTGAGTATCCGATCATCCTGCATATGGTTCTGTTTGCCAGAGTGAATTTCTTCGTGGAAATATCGGTAATCAATATTCCGTCATTTGCGTTGTCAAAGATGCCCCTGAATTTCTCCTCTGATTCCCGGAGCGCCTCCTGTGCCCTCTTCGGCTGCGTTATGTCCTGGACTATGCCTACCATACGCTGTGCGTTTCCCTCACTGTCGTATAGCACCTTGCCTATGGTGTGAAGTGCCGCCCCGGAGCCGTCCTTCCGGAAAAAAGTGTAGTCCATCTCAAACGGTCTCTCTCCCTCGAGGGCCGCGGCAATTGCCTCAAGAAACTCCCCTCTGCTGTCGGGGTGCATGGTGTCGACGATTAATGCGTAATCAGGGGATATTTCACAGGGCTGGTATCCGTAAATGCGATAGAGTTCATCGGACCAGCAGACCTTATTGGTTGCTACGTCCCAGTCCCAGTCACCGATGTGAGCTATGTGTTGCGCCTGGTTGAGCCTGAGTTCGCTGTTTCGCAACGCTTCCACTGCCCCGCTGTCTCCGCATGATCCTCTCAGTTCGGCATTCTGCCGGCGCAATTCTGAAAGCTCTTCAATCAGCTGTTTTCTTGTCTTCTTTTCGTCTCTCAACTACCGACCCCCGATCAATATGGAGTAGCGGCCGGGTCCGCCGACCACGTGTCGGAAGATGCCGATCACGGCTGCCGGATATAGCGGTCAGCCTCTTTCCGAAAGGTGCCCGGGATTAAAGGTGCGTGTGCGAAACGGTGACATGATGCACAACGCAATATCGAGCCGTGAGAGAAACAAAATGACAGGTCCATAACAAACAAAACGCAAGAAACATACCGACTGCCGGGAATGGGAATATGCCGTAACTATATTGAAATTACGATGATTTTTCTGTCAGCGCACAGATTGGGCAGGATGGGGTGACGAAAACCGGCAGGTATCTGTCCGGTAATCGGGCACGCGCTGCCCTCCTAAACCGATTCGACTGTCCTCATCACAAGTCGTCTCACCTGCCTGTCAAAAAGGATAGAACCGTGATTGGCGTGAACATTCACGTGCTCAACCGCATAGGGGAGGACTGAACTCGCAGCAGACACAAGTCCGTCGCCCATGCCCTCTCTCATCTCCTCGGGTACCGCTGCTTCAGGAAGCAGCCGCCCGATGAGCTGGGGCAGGGAAACGGAGACAGCCCTGAGGAGATCGGGATTCGTGCCGCCGACCGAGACATAACGGACATCCTTGCGTGCGGTATCTTTCAGGCCCAAATAAAATTGAGAGCCGGGAAGCAATTCCCTGAGGCCTGTACTGCCGAGAAATTCCATGACCCGTCGAACTGCGGAGTCGAAGTCCTTCCCTGCCATTTCCATAAGCTGACTGATTGCAGACGCAAGGGGGGAGAGGATGGCAGCCCATCTGGCCATAGAAGTGCCGTGATGGGGAGTAGCAAGGGTTATCACGCCCCTGACCTGTATGTCGGTTTGTTCGAGGTATTTTCGCGCCACAAGCCCTCCCCTGCTATGGCAGATGAGTATGATTCCCTGTGAGGTATGCTCCCTGTATTTGCGGATAAGCTGGTCGAGTTCCTCGACTGCCGTCATTATCGGTCCGACAGGCCTCGACTGTGACCATGAAAGCAGGGAATAGCCGCCTGCCATCAGATCCTGAAATGAAGTGGCGATTTCTACCCCTGGTTCGGCCAGGAGAGACAGCAGATATCTGCCGCCAAGGATCCGGGCTGAGGTGGGCTCGGCCCATGTCTGCAAGTTCATACCCATGCCGTGGATAAAGACGGCCAGAGGCCTCTTTCCCTGACCGCGATGAAAAAAGACTTCCATTCAAGAAATTCCGGGACTGTCGGCGGCGGCTTCAATGATCTTTTTCAGGCTGACCAGGCAGTTGCCCGGCCGTAAGAAGCGGAGCAGGAGCATTGCCGGCAGCCCGCGGAAAATGTTCATTCCTGCGCCATATGCCTCGATCGTCTGCATCAGCAGGGTCCCGCCGTTGCTTTCGGACAGTTCATAGATCTCCTGAATGTATCCGCCCTTCCGGAGGCTGCCTCCCCTCAAGAGCAGCACGAATCTGAGAGGTCCACGGCAGTCCATGATCTCTGCATCGAGGTTGCGTTTTTTCCCAAACAGTTCGTATCGCGCGCGATACCTGAACCCGTCACCTCGCTTGCCGATTGATGCAGGGACTATCTCCCGTATCCTGAGGTTCCAGGACCTCATCTGAAGAGGGTCTTCTATGAAACGCCAGACCGCCTCAGGTGTCCGGTCTATGTAAATCCTGTCACGCAAGATCATTTCAAGGTTAAACTATGAGCGGATAATTATAGCAGATAATCAAATGCGTTTACGCCTTCAAGGGGATCAACGTGCCCTGCCTTCCCGGCTTAATAATGTACAATATAAGAAACAGGTACTCATTCTACCAACCGCTTAAATGATCTTGACGCCGGGAAAGGATTAGGATGCTGATAGCTGTCGATATAGGCAACTCATCGATAAATATAGGTTTTTTTACCAATGCCGGTCTGTGTGTTCAAAAGGTGCCGACACATCCTGCAAGGTCCGCTTCAGAGTACTGTGCCGCTATTAACGAATTCTTAACTCTTATTAATAATTCCATACCGTCCGATCCTGTGGAAAAAAAAGGGGCTGGGGTTATAATATCTTCTGTGGTGGCCAGTCGTACAAACGTCATCGAGGATGCACTTGAGCGTGTCTTTGGGGCAACGGAGACAGACATGATGGTAGTCACCAAGGGGATGAGGTCCGATTTGAAGCTGGCAGTCGATGTGCCGGAAGAATTTGGGACTGACAGGCTGGCGGCAGCCGTGGCAGCTAACGCGCTCTACAAGCCTCCTGTTGCTGTTGTTGATTTCGGAACGGCAACGACAATAACGGCGGTTGACGAAGATGCAACATGCATTGGCGGAGCAATTATGCCCGGGCTTGGCCTGATGAACGATTCGCTTGAGCGCGGGACTGCGGGACTCCGCGGCATTGCGATGGAAGCTCCTGTCGCAGCGCTCGGGAAGAACACTGAGGGGTGCATCCGCTCAGGCATCTTTTTCGGAACAGCAGGCGCAGTAGAGAGAATTCTCGCTGAGATTGAGGAAGAGACAGGCCTGTCCTTCATGACGGTGGTCACGGGCGGTTATGGCAATCTTGTTGCCGGGTACCTGAGACGAAGGCATGACATCAACCCCCATCTGACGCTCGAAGGACTGAAAATTCTCTATAAGGAAAACAGGCGATCGTAAGCCGGGGCTTCCCCTTCCCGGCAGCGGTCAGCACTTGATGCGTCAACATACCTGAGGGAGGTTTGAAATGGAGTTAAAGAAGATAATGTTTGCAACGGACTTTTCAGAAGGCTCCTCCAATGCCCTGCCTTACGCAGTTGACATGGCAAAGCAGTACGGGGCAAGGCTCTATATTGTCCATGTTGTCTATGATGTTGCAAGAACTGCAGGCTGGTACGTACCCCATGCATCCATCGATGAAATCTACGCTGACATGAAGAAGGCCGCAGAAGCCGAACTGGCCAAGACTTTTATTGATGAAATGCGTGGTTTCAAGGATATCGAGCGGCTCGTTCTCACGGGAATTCCACACGAGGAGATTACGAAATTTGCAGAGGAAAAGAAGATCGACCTGATCGTGGTCGGCACTCACGGCAGAAGGGGAATTGACAGGATGCTTTTCGGCAGCACTGCGGAGCAGGTCGTACGAAACGCCCTTTGTCCGGTGCTTTCCGTAAGGCTGCCCAAACAATAGAGTTAAATGAGAGTATACCTGTCGGAAAATGCCTTTATTGACGTGCTGCTCAGTTCTGCAGAGGTCTACAAGAAGGAGTGTCTGGGTTTTTTGCTTGGTTATAAACTCGAAGACAGGTTTATCGTGGAACATGCCTTCAGCTTTCAGACAGCCAACAGGAAGCATAAGGGGGTTGTTTCCCTGGACATAAGCCACAGGAAAATCGCCCCCATCCTCGACCGCCTCGACCGTATCCAGATAATAGGAGACTTTCACTCCCATACGCAATTTGGGACTATGAAGGGCATTCCGGTGCCGAGTCCTGAGGACATCAACGGAATGAAGCCGGACCAGATCTACCTGATCACCGCTATAAATAACAACAAGAAGACGATGTCGTGGGCCGAAAACAGGGACGGTACCATATCAGGCACTGTGGGCGAGTTCTTCTTCAAGATTTCGGCCTATTACACGGTTAGTCGACCTTCTGTGAGAAAGGCTAAGATTCACTGTCCCTTCCCCCCGGGCTTCTGACCGCTCCGGCTGAAAAGAGATGAAAAAAAGACGCATGGGAAGTTTGTAAATTGACGATCAAGAAATTCTTTGCAATCTCTATCATCGTTCACATCGTTGCGCTCATAATCGTGTACAGGATGCCGGCCCCTGTCGAAAAAAAGGCGAGGGAGTTCCAGGCCCGGCTCATCACACCCCAGGAAATGCCGAGACCGCTGGTCATCCCTCCTCAGAGAGTACGTCCTGTTCCGATACCGCCTCCTCCCGTGAAGAGGAGCAGGCCGTTGGCGCAGGTTCCGCACAGGGAAAGGAGCGCTCCTCCGCCCCCTCCTCCTCCGCGCCAAAGACCGAGCCCGCCCGCAACACCGACTGTTCCGGGCGAGGGAAGGGGTACGGGGAAAACGGCTACTGAAAAACCGGCAGCGGGATCGGGGGGCACAGGTCGCTCCGGCACTGGGACGGGGGCCTCGGAAGGAAAGAAGGAGCTTTTCGGCAGAAACGAACTCCTTGATACCGGTGTAACGGAGGAGATCGCAAGAAAAGGATCGGAGAGTCCGGGGACTGAGGGGGAAAAGGAAAAACCCATCACGTTTGACACAAG
This sequence comes from Thermodesulfovibrionales bacterium, assembly GCA_033853975.1. Lineage (GTDB taxonomy): Bacteria > Nitrospirota > Thermodesulfovibrionia > Thermodesulfovibrionales > UBA6898 > JAWOKY01. The sequence continues at coordinate 4,063 of JAWOKY010000017.1, read as the reverse complement.
GGAATATCGATTTGCCGGGTATATGACCAAGCTTAAGGACAAGATAGAGAGCATATGGGTCTATCCGCCCGAGGCAGCACAGAGAGGTATTTACGGCGACCTGAAGATCCAGTTTACGATAAACAAAGACGGTTCCCTGGGGGAAGTGAGACTCGTACGCACGTCAGGTTACAAGATGCTCGATGATGCTGCAATAAGGGCGCTGAGGGACGGTCAGCCTTACTGGCCGCTGCCGGACAGCTGGCATATGAAGACCTACACAATACTGGGCCATTTCGTATACAGCCTTTACGGGGCCGAGCTCAGGTAGGAAGGCGGGAGATCCGCCCCGGTCAGATTTCGCCCCTCAGCCGGTCGATCATGACGCCAATGTCGGGGGAGGCCATGAGACAGGTGCCTACAAGAAGAGCGTCGATACCGGCGGACTCTATCTTCAGGACGTCCTCTCTTGACTGTATGCCACTTTCGCTCACAACCACCTTGCCTTCAGGGATCTCCTTTTTCAGGGTAAGGGAGGTATTCATATCGACCGAAAGGGCCTTAAGGTCCCGGTTATTGATACCTATTATCGCGGCGTCGACGGTCATCGCTTTTTCGAGCTCTGCATGGTCGTGGACCTCGAAAAGGACTGCCATTCCCAATTCCCGGGCCAGTGCGAGGTATTCAGCAGCCTGACCGGTTTCGAGGATAGAGGCGATCAGGAGGAAGGCATCGGCGCCGTTGGCCCTTGCCTCGTATATCTGGTATTCGTCGAAGATGAAATCCTTCCGCAGTACAGGCCTGGCAACGGCCCTCCTTACATCGGACAGAAACACAAGACTCCCCTGGAAAAAGTCCTCTTCCGTAATGACAGAGATGGCATCGACCTTTTTCTGCTCGTATAGGGATGCTATCTCCTTATGGTCGAAGTCTGCCCTGATAAGCCCCTTCGAAGGCGATGCCTTCTTGATCTCCGTGATAAGCCTGATGGGGCCGTCACCTCTTGTTATCGCCTCCCTGAAGTCACGGGTTTTTTCGGCGTCCGCTATTGCGGATTTCAGCTCCTTAAGCGGCGTCCGGTATTTGGCTGACGTTAGTCTGTCCTTCTTTCTTTCGACAATTCTGACCAGAATAGACATATCGAATTTTAAAGGTTATGGGAGGGGATTTTCAAGATACCGCAAGAACCTACTGATCAGGGAATTCTGCATTGCCCCGCTGTTTTTTTCTATAATTAACGGTCATGGACGAAAAAAGAAGGATAGCGAAGGCCGCCGGACTCATGTCAGTTGCAACGTTCATAAGCCGCGTCCTGGGTTTCATCAGAGACATGATATTCGCTGTCTATTTCGGGGCAACAGGCCTCTCCGACACCTTTTTTGCTGCCTATCGAATCCCAAACCTCTTACGGGAGCTTTTTGCGGAAGGCTCGATGTCCTCTGCCTTCATTCCAGTGCTTACGGAGTACCACCAGAAACACAGGGAGGAAGAATCAAGACGGCTCGTTTCGATTACCTTCACGTTTATCCTCATTGTTGTCGGCATTATATGTCTTCTCGGCATGCTGATTGCGCCTGCAATCGTCACGCTTCTTGCGCCGGGGTTTCTTAAATACCCCGATAAATTTGCCCTCACCGTCCTTTTGACGAGGATCATGTTTCCCTTTCTTCTGTTTGTCAGTCTTGCCGCCCTCGCAATGGGTGCGCTGAACACGAAGAAGGTCTTCTTCATTCCGTCGATAGCGCCCGCCATGTTCAATGTCGTATTAATAATAAGCATCGTTTTTTTCGAGTCCACCTCGAGCAGGCCTGTCCTGGTGGCTGCCGCAGGCATTCTTGCAGGGGGATTGGCTCAGTTTGCGTTCCAGCTCCCCTCTTTTTTCAAAAACGGCTACCGCCTGGCATTTGACACCTCCTTCCGCCATCCTGGGCTGAGACGTATGGCGGTCCTGCTGATTCCGGCCACAATGGCCCTTGCCGTCAACCAGATTAATATTGTGGTGAGCAATATCCTGGCGTCCTACCTCCCTGCAGGCAGCATAGCCTATCTCTATTATGCTATGAGGCTTTTTCAGTTTCCGGTCGGCATCTTCGGGGTGGCAATGGGAATGGCGGTGCTGCCGACCCTCTCCCAGCATGCGGTAAGGGGAGATATAGACCTCCTGAGGGAGGATCTTTCCTTTGCCCTGAGGCTGCTCTTTTTCCTTTCTGTGCCGTCGATGGTTGCTCTTATTGTACTGAGATATCCGATAGTGAACCTACTCTTCCAGCGAGGCAATTTCGACTACACTGCAACGAAAGGAACTGCCGATGCGCTTTTTTATTACTCCCTCGGCATATGGTCGATCGTGGGGGTGCGCGTAATAACGGCATCTTTTTACGCGCTCCAGAACACGAAGACGCCGGTAAAGATAGCGACCGTGGGAATGCTGTCGAATGTCATCTTTGGTCTTCTGCTCATGGGACCCATGAAGCATTCGGGGCTGGCACTTGCAAATGCAATCTCTTCATGGCTGAATTTCTCGCTCCTTTTTTATTTTCTGAGGAAGAGATTGAAAAGGGTGGATGCCAGAAGGATTACAATGTCTTTTTTGAAAATCCTTATCGCATCCGGGGTCATGGGAATTGTCGGCTGGACTTTGCTGCACGGCGCTATCTGGGCCGAAAACGGAAGGACGGTCCTCAAGGCTGTCTATTTTTTAGGAACAGCCATCCTCTGTGTTGTCGTCTATGTCGCGACAAGTTTTCTCCTTAAGAATGAGGAATTGGGGTATGTGATCGAAATTTTGAAAGGCGGTATGAGAAAAAGAGGGGTGATCACCGGATGAAGATAGAGCGATTTGTAGTCGGGCAACTCCAGGAAAACTGTTATATCGTGTATGACGAAAAAAACCTCGTAGGCATGATTGTCGACCCCGGCGATGAGCCCGACAGGATACTTGAAGCAGTCAGGGGGAAAAGCATAGACATCATCTATATCATATGTACGCACGGCCATTTCGACCATATCGGCGGGGTTGAGGAGATCAAGGATGGAACCGGCGGAAAGATAGTGCTTCACCGGGATGACCTCGATCTTTATCTGAGGGCAGGAGACCAGGCCGCCCTCTGGGGTTTTGGCGTCGGTCCGCAGCCCAAGCCCGATATTCTCGTCTCTGAAGGTGACGAACTTAGCGTAGGGGACATGAAGTTCACCGTACTCTGGACCCCGGGACACAGCCGGGGCGGCATTTGCCTTTACGGTGAAGGGCTACTTCTGTCAGGGGACACTGTTTTTGCCGGATCGGTGGGCAGAACCGACTTGTTCGGCGGAAATCTGGATGAATTGAAGAAATCCTTCCGGAGACTCATATCCCTCCCTCCCGAGACAGCAATATTGCCTGGTCATGGAGATATTTCAACGGTCGGCAGGGAGAGATCGTCGAATTTTTTTGTTCATGAACTGTAGTCCGGCACAAATTGACCGTTAAAGGATAGATGCTTTGTGAAGAGGCAAGCATCAGATTTTTCCAGATATTTGGCCTTTTTCATGCGTTGCCGGAGGATTTCTCCCCTTGACTAATTTTCTAAAAATGCTAATCTATGATTAAATAGTTGACAATTTTTTTTTGAAGTATTTATAATCAGTGGCTGTGTGGGCTATGCTAGTTTTGGTAGCCTTTATTTTTCTTCCGAATACCGTACGAAATCTTTCTTCGGGTATGAGGGAGAGTGTTCATTGAAAACTAAAGAGCAGGTTCCGCGTTAGTTTCGAAGAGTTTAACAGGAAATCAAATGAGAGTTTGATCCTGGCTCAGAACGAACGCTGGCGGCGTGCCTAACACATGCAAGTCGAACGGAGTTAATCAGCAGCACTGAGCTGACAAGCTCGCAAGCCAACAAGCTAAGAAGGCGAAGAAAGTCTTCATGCTTTTTGTAGTTAAGCTTGTAAGCCTGTTAGCTGGCAAGTTTGCAAGCTTAGTGCTGTTGGTTAACTTAGTGGCGGACGGGTGAGTAACACGTAGGTAACCAATCCTGAAGCGGGGGACAACCCAGGGAAACTTGGGCTAATACCGCATAAGACCACGATCTGGGAGGATTGTGGT
>JAWOKY010000016.1:0-12127 GCA_033853975.1 Thermodesulfovibrionales bacterium | reverse complement strand
ATTTATCAGAAGATACTGTCTCTTTCTCCGGCCAATGTGAATCTAAGGCAGAAGGTGGCCGAGATATTCCTGAAGGAAGGGCTTGTTTCGGATGCAGCCATGCAGTATGTCTACATGGCCAGGATATACGAGGAAAAAGATGAGGCAAACCAGGCTGAAATGCAGTACCGAAAGGTACTCGATATTCAGCCCGGCAACAGGGAGGCGATCATAGGCCTCGGATTTCTTTTTGAGAGGCGCGGGGAGAGGGAGAAGGCGGTAAGACACATGAGCGATGCCGTCGCCCGCTTTCCCGAGGATCCGGAGATCCTTTTCAGGCACGCCGAGATCTGCCACGCCACTGGAGACGATGACAGCGCCAGGGGGAGTCTCTACAGGATCATCGAGATAGAGCCCGGCAATATAAAGCCGAGGAAGCTTCTCGGCATGATGTACCTCAAGGAGGGGGCGCTCGACAAGGCCTGGCACGAATACCTGCCGGCAATAGACCAGATCATCCTCGAGGAAAAATATGAAGAGGCGGTGTCTCTTCTCAGGCCATTTGAGGATATTGAGCCTCTTGAAACCGGAAGGAGACTGGTGTCGCTCTACCGGCAGCTTGGCGAGACCATGCTTGTCGTTTCAGAGCTTTCGCGGCTGGGGGACGCTCTCAGGGACAGGGGAATGACGGAAGATGCGCTTCGCTGTTACCAGGAAGCGCTCGAATTGTCTCCTGATGACGAAGGGCTCAAGGAGCGGATCGCCGAACTTACGAAGAAGCCTCAACCAAAAGAGCATGGAAAGGAAGCCGACACCATCCATATCACGGGAGGAGAAAAAACCGCTGAGGAGATCCTTGCGGAGACAGACATATTTGCAAGGTACGGGCTTCTCCCGGAGGCCCTCAGGCTGCTTGAGGCCCTGAAAGTCCGGGAGCCCCACAATATCGATGTACATGCAAAATTGAAATCCATTTATATTGAAATGTCCGAAAAGGAGTCTGCGGTTACCGAATGTCTCATACTGCATGAACTGTATAAGAGAAACGGCGATGCCGCCGGGTCGGAGGCCGTGCTGAAAGAAGCGTTCGACCTCTATCCCGAAGACCCGAGGCTCCTGGAGCGGGGTTATATGCCTGGGCAGGAAACGATGACGCCTCCAGCCTCCGGGCCTGGCGAGGCCGCTGTGGAAGGCGGGGCAAGGATCGAGGACTATGAAGAGGAAATCGCCGAAGCCGATTTTTACGTGCGCCAGGGACTCTTGCTTGAGGCAGAGAACATACTGAAAAAACTCGCCAGTTTGTTCCCCGGCAACGCAGATATCATCGGTCGGCTCGAAAATCTCGGCCACTTGCAGGAGGTCCAGGATTCCTCCAGCATTCCGGGAGAAGGGTCTGCGGAGCAGGGCGAAACACCTGAAGCGGCGGCCGAGGGCAAGGAAGAGGTTCCTGCGGTGTCGTCCCGGACCGATGAATTTGAGGACATTATTCCTCTTGCAGAGGAACCCATCGAGGCCCAGGAGATGCCGGAGCCGGCCCTCGACAGCGATGTCATGGATATCTTTCAGGAATTCAAGAAGGGCCTTGAGAAAGAGCTCGGCGAGGAGGACTCAGAGACACATTACAACCTCGGGATCGCCTATAAGGAAATGGGTCTCCTCGACGACGCCATAACGGAATTCCAGATGTCCCGAAACGACCCGAAACGGTTTGTCCAGTCTTCGACACTCCTGGGGGTTTGTTATGTGGAGAAGGGGCTTTATTCCCTGGCAATAGATGTGCTGAGCCGCGTGCTCAATCAAATGGACGACAAGGACGATTCCTACTGGGCCGTGAAATACGACCTCGCCGAGGCCCACGAAAAGAATAATGACCTGAAAGAGGCTTTGGCCCTTTATACCGACGTCTACGGCTGGAACGCAAAATTCAGGGGCATCTCGGAGAAGGTAAGCCTCCTTAAGGCGCAGCTCGGCAAAGGCGTCGAAAAGGAGAAGCCGAAAGAGAAAAAAGACCGGGTTTCCTACCTGTAGCTTCAGTTTTGCCTGCCAAAATGTTGTATGCTATACTGGATGATGTGAAAACACGGCCTTTGAGTGTCGGTCCGGAAAGCAACGTCATGGATTATTTGGAATACTATCAACTGAGCGAACATCCTTTTTCGAATGTTGTCGACGGCAGGTTCTACTTCGACAGCCCGCAGCAGTCCGCAGCGATCGTAAAACTCAAGTATGCGATAGACAGAAGGAAGGGGCTTGCCGTGGTCGTCGGCAACATCGGGGCTGGCAAGACGACGCTCGCCCGGAAGCTCCTTGAGGAACTCGACGAGGAAAATTACGAAGCGGCCCTTCTTGTGATCATCCATTCCACCGTCAGCTCGGAGTGGCTCTTCAGGAAGTTTGCGATCCAGCTGGGAGTAAAGAATGTCGGTGAAAACAAGATCGAGCTTCTTGGCGAGATCTACAAGAGACTCATAGAGATCAATGAGGAGGGAAAGAAGGCGGTCGTCCTTATGGACGAGGTCCAGATGCTGAATTCCAGGGAGATCATGGAAGAGTTCAGGGGTCTGCTCAATATGGAAAGCCCCGAAGGAAAGATGGTGAACTTTGTTTTCTTCGGCCTCCCGGATCTCGATCAGGTGCTGGCCCTTGACGAGCCGCTAAAACAGAGAGTTGCGGTCCGCATCCCTCTCAAGGCCTATTCGGAGGAGGACACTCACGAATATGTTCGCCACAGACTGAAGGTGGCCGGCTGCGAAAAGGAGGTTTTCACGGGGCCCGCGGTGAGACTGATCTGCCGCTACTCGAAGGGAAGTCCGCGGCTTATCAACACCATCTGCGACAACGCGCTTCTGGAGGGGTTCCTGTTCAAGGAGCCCGTCATCGGAGAAGCGATCATCAGGACGGTGGGCGTCGACCTCGGCCTCGAAGAATAGCGGCGGCTACGCCCTGAAGGAAATCTTCTTTACGGTCAGCCTGACCAAGTAACGCGAGAGTTCTATCCTTATCTTCGACTGGTACCAGAGCCCGTCCGCCTTCCGGGGCGCTTCGTAGTAGATATTCAACTCCTTGTCGATATCGAACAGGATCTTCTGGCGCACGGGCAGCAGGGTCTTTTTGTCTATCCAAAGGGTCCTCTCCCCTTCCCTGAGCACAAAGCATTCAGGCGTATCTTCGACGGTATAATCCTTCATGTCCCACCAGAAGAGACAATCCTTCAGCCCCTCGGTGAGCAGATAGGTCTTGCTCCTGTCGACCCTGGGGGAGCTCTTCACCACACCGTCCTGCGACGTCAGCTCCATTGCGAGAAAACCAAGCGAATAAATGCGAAGGCTCATGTCGCCGGTGCGGGAGATGGTCAGTGCCCCGTCTCCTTTCCTCTCGGAGTCCTGCTTTTCGAAGGCAATTGAGAAAACGGTGTCTATGCTCGATACGGCCTCGCGCGCAGAAAACGCCTCCCTGAAATCCCTTCCCTCGAAAGACGGAATCTCGACCGCCTTTGGTGCGCAGGAAACAACAACCAGCGCGATGCTAACCCAAAACAGCTTCAAGACATTCTTCAACATCCTTGACTCCTCTAATTTCAAGTCCCCCGTCGCCCTTGATCCTCTCGGCGTTTCCTGCGGGGATCACGGCCTTTTTGAATCCGAGCTTCGATGCCTCCCTGAGTCTTGCCTCCGCCTGGGCCACTGCCCGCACCTCGCCCGACAGTCCCACCTCCCCGAAGACGAAGGTCCTCTGCCCCAGAAAGACGTCCCTGGCTGACGAAGTAATCGCCGTGATGACGCCGAGGTCTGCAGCCGGCTCGACGATCTTCAGCCCGCCTGCCACGTTGATGAATATGTCCATGCCGCCCAGGTGAAGGCCGGCCCTCTTTTCGAGCACGGCAACCAGAAGGTTGACCCTGTTGAAATCAACACCGATGGAGGTCCTCCGCGGCATCCCGAAGTTTGTCTGGGAGACCAGCGCCTGAAGTTCGACCATCAGGGGCCTTGTCCCTTCGAGGCTCGCCACCACCGTGGAACCGGAGACGTTATGAGGACGCTCGGAGAGGAAGAGTTCGGAGGGGTTTTCAACCTCGCGCAGTCCCGCGTCGGACATCTCGAAGATCCCTATCTCGTTCGTTGAGCCGAAGCGGTTCTTGATTGTCCTGAGAATGCGGTAGGAATGACCCCTGTCGCCCTCGAAATACAGGACCGTATCCACGATGTGTTCGAGCACGCGCGGCCCGGCAATCGTCCCTTCCTTCGTCACGTGGCCTACGATGAATACCGGCACGTTCGAACGCTTGGCAAAAAGCATCAATTTCGCAGCGCATTCCCTCACCTGGCCGACAGATCCCGGCGCCGAAAGAATCTCCTGGGTGAACACCGTTTGTATCGAGTCCACCACCATTGCGCCCGGCGCAAGCTTTGCGGCGGTGTCGAGAATCCCTTCGATCGAAGTCTCAGGCAGGAGGATGATATCGTCGGATTCTACGGAAAGACGCTCGGCCCTCATCTTGATCTGCTGGGGCGATTCCTCTCCTGAGACATAGAGGAGTCTTCCGGCCTTTTTTGCCAGGCCCGAGAAGGTCTGCAGAAGCAGCGTCGACTTGCCGATGCCGGGATCTCCGCCGACGAGAATCACGGAGCCGTCGACAACGCCCCCGCCAAGTACCCTGTCGAATTCCCGGATGCAGGTAGAGGTTCTTTTTTCCGAAGCAGCGGCGATGGAACTGAGGACCACCGGCTCTGCCCTGCCGCCGTCATTTTTCGAAGAGCCATGCCTTGAGCTTCCGAAGGACTTCTCCTCCACGAAGCTGCTCCAGCTTCCGCAGTCCGGACACTTGCCGAGCCACTTCGGGCTTGCATGGCCGCAGGACTGGCACTGGTAAAAGGTCTTCCCCTTGGACATGTCTTATATTAGCCTGCGAGCTTCTAAGCTGGCAAGCTCGCAGGGTTTGGACCGTAGAGTGCCAGTAGAAAAGAAGACTGACGAAGTGAATTGTGATATCATGTTCTGGGTTGAGTCTTTAATATTTTTCAGCCCCGAAGGACGCTATGATGTCTGATACGAGCAGAACAGGTGATGACCGCCCCCTTTTGTCGATCGTGATCCCTGCCTATAACGAGGAGCAGAGATTGCCTGGTACAATGGACCGTGTCGTGAAGTTTGTCGAAAAACAAAGTTATGCTGTCGAGGTCCTTGTTGTTGATAACGCCAGCACCGACGGCACGCGGAAAATTGTCGATGAGTTTGTTTCCCGCTATCCATTTGTTCATTATCTCTATGAAGGACGTCGCGGCAAGGGAGCCGCCGTGAGAAGAGGAATGCTCGATGGCCGCGGGGAATACCTGCTCATCTGTGACGCAGACCTTGCAGTGCCGATAGAAGATGCTGATAAACTCATCGCCGTTCTCCGTGACGGCTGCGATATAGCAATCGGCTCCCGCGAGGTAAAAGGCGCACAAAGATACGGCGAACCCGCTTACCGGCACATGATGGGACGGATATTCAACCTTATCGTCCAGTTATTCCTTCTGCCCGGAGTGCGGGATTCGCAGTGCGGATTTAAGTGTTTCTCCCGTTTGGCCGCCTTCGACCTCTTCCGCGCAGGCGTCATCGAAGGATGGGCCTTCGATGCGGAAATTCTCTACATTTCAAGGTTGAGGGGATATCGGGTCGTGGAAGTCCCGGTGAACTGGTATTACGGGGAGAAGAGCAAGGTTAACCCCCTGCTCGACCCATACAACATGTTCAGGGAGGTCCTGAAGGTGAGAGATAACGGCCGAAGAGGGACCTACGACCGGAACCCCGACCTGCCGTAACAGACACATCCGCTCGCGGCGTCCGTCCATTAACGGACTTTCAAAAGTAAGTTCATATCTAGCCAGAAATTGACATCCCACAAAAAAACTTGACACGTCCCTCAGGAAGCGATATACGTTGAATTAAGAAAATTTTAATTTCTGACATTCGAGAGAGAGAAGGGAGGGGTGATAAATTCAAGTCTGATCCGGAAAAGGCTGGAGCACTGTTGTTGATTGCAGTGCCGCAAAATCAAAAACTGTGACGAAGGAGGAAAAAACGTGAAAAAGCTCAGAGAACTCTACGAGAAACTGAATTCGAAACTTACCGGCATCATTCTTAGTGAAAAAGGACAGACGATGATTGAGTATGCCCTTGTCGTGGTGCTCATCGCGATAGTTCTTGTCCTGATCTTCAAGGGCGCGGGCGTTGATTCCGGCATAAGCAAGGCCGGCAGTAAGGTCAACAGCGCACTGCAATAGGTTGCATGATGAAACGGTTTTTGAAAAATAAGTTGCGCGCCGGGGCGCAAAAGGCGTATGAGACTTTTCGCGGTGAGAAAGGACAGACAATGATCGAGTATGCCCTCGTTGCAGTTCTCATTGTGATTGTTCTCGTGTTCATTTTCGCCAATTCCGGTATCCAGTCCGGGATAAGCGCTGCGGGCAGCAAGGTCAACAGCGCGTTGCAATAGGTTGCCCGGAAATGCAGCGATCAACTGAACAATGGATGATTGCCGGGGTGGAGAAGGTATTCAGAGTTTTGCGCGACGAGAAGGGAGTGACGGTAATCGAGTATGCCCTTGTCGCAGTGCTGATCGCGATAGCTTTGATCCTGGCGTTTAGAGGCGCTGGTGTGAATTCCGGCATGAGCGGGGCCGCCAGTAAGATGAACACCGTGTTGAGTTCGCCACCATGATGGCATCCCGGGGGCCATGCCCCCCGGGGCAAATAAACCAGAAAAGAAAAGAGCCTGAGTTAACGATGAAGACGATGAAAAATTCAGAAAAGGGACAGACGGTCATAGAAACGGCGCTCATGATTATGCTTCTTCTTGTCCTCTTTTTCGGCATCGCAGAGGTCGCGCGTTTCTGGTGGCTCAAAAACCAGATAAATAACGCAGCCAGGGTAGGGGTCAGGGTCGCGATAGTGGATACAAATCTTACGGGGAGTGTAGGATCTCCGGCGAACCCACAGCTGATTGGAACGTGCAATTACACCAGCGGCAACCCCGGCAGTTGCAACGCATCAGGGGCGTCATATGCGGCTGCTGGCGCCGCATGCAATTCCATAACAAACGGTGCGTTATGCGGAGGGACCGGAGTTTATCTTGTGGTCCAGCCTGATCCCGATACCGGTAGTTTTATCCCAGGCGGGATAGTAACAGTCAAGGTAACCAGTCCTCCCATTACGTCCATTGTTCCGGGACTGGCCAGCCTCAGCTTTGGTCTCATTCCCAACAGCATCCCGTTGTCGTCTGATTCAACGATGAGGCATGAGTGAGTCATGACAGCGATAAAAGATATGAATATGGGTAAGAAATTGACATGTCATTCCCGCGGAAGCGGGAATCCATTTGTGAAACATGGATGCCCGATTGCAATCTCGGGCATGACGGATAAAAAGATAGATCTTTATAGTATGGACCAGCGAATTCAAGAAATAGGGGGCTAAAATGGCGGCAAAACCAAAACAGGTCTTTATCATTGGTGCGATAGCGGTAATTATCGCTGCGGTTGCAAGTTATTCCCTTTACAATTATCTCAAGGGGCAGGAAACGAAAATGAAGGCGGCGGTCGCCACAACGAACGTTGTTGTGGCCAGCCAGGACCTGCCTACCGGCACTGTCATCAACAGCACCCAGGTAAAGGCGGTTAGCTGGCCTGCTGCAAACATGCCCCAGGGTACCTTTCCTGTAGGCGATCAGGTTGTGGGAAGGATGGTCCTTGAAAGGATTGCGTCGGGGGAGCCGGTCACTGCAGCCAAGCTCGTGCCCGTAGGGGGCCAGCCCGGCATACTTACCTACAAGATACCTGAGGGCCATCGGGCCATGACTGTCGCAGTGGACCAGGTGTCCGGGGTCGCCGGGTTCATAACGCCCGGAAACAAGGTTGACGTTGTGCTTTCCGTAACGCCGCCCGGAGGACAGCAGGCACTGAGCAAGATCGTTCTTCAGGATGTCCCCGTGCTTGCGATCGGTCAGATCATCTCTCAGGAAAAGAAAGATGAGAAACCCCAGGTCGTGCCTACAGTGACAATGGACGTGACCCCTGAGGATGCGGAGAAGCTTGCGGTTGCGAGCACTCAGGGCAGACTCCAGCTTGTCCTGAGGAGGGCCGGGGACACCGAGGTGGTGAAGACATCGGGTTCTACCGTGGTGAGAGTTCTTTCGGGCTCCGCCGCGGCGCCTGTTGTCGAGCAGAAAGCCGGCCCGAAGAAGATCGCGAAGAAGGTGAAGCCTGAGCGGAAGAAAGAAACGGTCGTGAAAAAGACCGAAAGAGACGAATTTATCAATGTAATGATCATACGCGGCAACCAGAAACCGGTCGAAGAGACATTCAAGGTGGAAAAGCAATGAACGCAATTACACGGCTGAAAGTTCAAGGAGGGAACATGAATGTGAAAAAAGTCGCCTCATATATTTTCGCACTGCTTCTGATCGCAGTGTTTGCTTCTCCGGCCTTTTCCGCGGTCCCCGTCAGCGTGGCTGTCGGCAAGGGGACGATACTGACTTTGAAGGAGACGAGCAAAAGGGTGTCCATCGGGGACCCCTCGATAGCAGACATCAACCTGCTATCGCCGACGGAGATCCTCATAAACGGCAGGAGACCGGGGAAGACGAATCTGATTGTCTGGGACGCAAAGGGAAAGGCGACGTTTTTCGATGTGATAGTCAACGCGGACATGAGCGAATTCGAAAACAAGATAAAAGAGATCGCGCCCGGCGCCGACGTGAAGGTTGAGACGGCGGGGGACACGGTCATCCTGTCGGGTGATCTGAAAAACGAGCAAACGAAGAAAAAGATCGATGCAGTTGCAAAGGCGTATGTCCCGCAGTTGATCGATCTCCTGGATGTAAAGGAAGCCCAGCAGGTGGCGCTCGAAGTCAAGGTGGCCCAGATCGACAAGACAAAACTGAAGGACCTCGGCCTGAGCTTTTTGATCAAGGGCATGTCGGCTGAAGGTTTTTCAAACATCGTGGGCGCACCCCAGGGCGGTACCACAGTAGTTACATCCGGCGGCGCGACTACCGTCTTTTCGGGAACCGGCACGGGAATAGTGGGTAGCGGACCCGGTATAGGAAGCTTTAACCCTCTTGATGCCTTTCAGGCCGGCGTCTCCTATTTCCCAAGCGGAGTCGGCGCCGTGTTGAAGGCACTTGCCTCAAAGGGTTTTGCCAAGATCCTGGCCTCGCCCAACATGGTTGTGCGAAGCGGAGAATCGGGGAAATTCCTTGTCGGCACAAAGGTTCCCGTTCAGACGGTCACCGGAGTCGGTGGAGCACTTTCCCCTTCGATTTCCTTCGAACAGGTCGGCATAAAACTCAACTTCAATCCGGAAGTCCTTGAAACCGGAACAATCAGGCTGAAGATCGACCCTGCCGAAGTCAGCAACATAACGGGCTTTATCACTTTCGGGTCGGGTATCTCTGCGCCTCAGATCGACACAAGGCAGGTAAGCACAAGCGTGGACCTCAAAGAGGGTGAAAGCCTCATCCTCGCAGGGCTTCTGTCTGAGCAGACGCAGAAGAACATCTCGAAGATCCCCTATCTCGGCGATGTCCCTATCCTCGGGGCTCTCTTCAGGAGCACACACGAAGAAATCGACCAGAAAGAACTCGTCTTTCTGATCACGCCGAAGCTTGTGAAACCCATACCGGAGGGGACAACGGCCCCACTGCCGACGGACAACAGACCTACGCCTGAGGAGCAGAAGGAATTTAAGTGGATGCCCTTAGGAAAATAATTTCCTCCTGGCTCAGAAGAGGTCAGGTAACGATCCTCGTTGCGGGGATAATCGTTATCTTCCTCCTCCTGTTCCTCGTTGTGGGGATAGACTTTGCGCGGCTGTACTATGTCCGCGGAGAACTTCAGAACGCGGCCGACGCTGCCGCGCTTGCGGGAGCGAAACAGCTTGATGGTACCGATGCAGCTGCCCAGACAGCCGCCAGGCAGGCGGCGTGGCAATACGCCTGCCGAAACAAAGCCGCAGGGGAAAATGTATACGTTGTTACTGAAGGGGGCGGAAATTGCGATTCCCCTCCTCCTGCCGGTTTGAATACCAACAATGTCTGGTCGAGTACCGATGTCAATGCGTCAGGAGATATAGTAGTTGGAAACTGGAATGGCACCGCATTTACTGCGGCGGATCCGAACAATCCCGCCATCGGAAGACCGATAAACGCGTTGCAGGTTATTGCAAGAAGGACCGGCACAGCCGCAGACGATGGGGTAAGAATGGGCAACAACCCTGTAGGTCTCCTTTTTGGAAGGCTGGTCGGCTGGTCGACTATGGATGTCATAAGAACGGCAATTGCGTCGAGGCAGCCTTTAAAGACGCCTGGCATCAGTTTGTGCACTCGGTCTTGCGGAATCACGGGGTTCTTTATCGCAAATACGGATACAAGCAGCGACCAGACGTTTGGCATGGCATGGACGGAATTTGACTGTGGAGCAAGTGTCAACAGTAATGATGTTACCGATTTCATATGGTCGAGAAAAATGCCGCCAAGCCCCTTGTGCGGAAAGTGCCTTACAACGTCAAATGGCACGAGTCCTATCAATGTGTTCTACACCGCCTTCATAGATAAAAACTATGACGCTGCAAACAAGACATTTGATGCAAATGGAAATGTCACCGGCTGGACAGTTGCGGTTCCCATAATCGACTTCAAATGCGGTTCTTCTGACGCTTCCTGCAACAGGACAGTCGCAGGAACTTCCCAGTCCTGTCCGCCTGGTGTCCAGGGCATGGGCACTAATGAGCCCTCGAATGTTGCTACGATGGCGGTCATAAACATATCATGCGTGGCCGGCGCCCCTGGGCAGACAGGCGGATGCGGACAGCCATCCAACGAGAAGGGAATACTGGTAAGCAGTAATCAATGTCTCTCCACATGCCCGCTGACCTTGCCGTTGGGTAAGGCAGTGGCTTTGGTTAAATAACGTTGCGGTAGAACTGAGTTAGAAAATGAGAAAAATCGGCAGCAGGAGTAAGAATATGAAAAGCTTCAAGAAAATGCGACTGATTGTAAATGACAGGGGTATCGCGGTCCTTCTCGTGGCAGGGATCATGGTGGCCTTTCTCCTCCTTTTCATGGTGATTGGGATCGAGTTTGCCCGCATGTTTTACGTGAGGGGTCAGCTCCAGAATGCGGCAGATGCAGCGGCTTTAGCAGGTGCTCAAAAAATCATGAACCCTGCGGACACAGCCCAGACGGAGGCAAGGGATGCTGCTCAGGCATTCGCGGCACAAAACACAGCCGCAGGACAGGCTGTTACCCTTGCTAATGACGGGTCGAACATAACGTGGCCTGACAGCCAGAACAACGATATTGCCGTCGGCTACTGGAGCGAAACGCCCGTGACGTGTTTAACCGGCGGCACTGATCAATTCTGCCCCGGGGGCATAACTGTCACTGGTGTTGGCGGGACTCCGCAGAACGTCGTCAACGCGATCAAGGTGGTGCCGCAACGGGCAAGTGGTCTCGAATCAACAGCAAGGGGCTCTGTGGACTTCCTTTTTGCAGGAGTAGGCAGTCTCGTCGGCTGGTCTAAGATGGACGTTCGAAGACAGGCTATCGCGACCAAGGTGCCGGCGGCAGACACATATATCGCTGTGTGCTGGAATACTGACAATGGGAATAAGGGTTTGTGTCAGCTGGCTGACGGAACCTCGTGTCTTTATCCGAATGCCTGCAGTTTGTCTTCTGTGCAATTCTTGCTAAATACAACAACATCTGGGTGCGATCCTTCGACAAATTGTAGCGATTCCATGGCCTGGTCATCTCTTCTGAATAATACGGCAGCCAGCGATGTGGGAAGTCTCCTTTGCGGACAGCAGCCGGTTCAAAGGCTGTGCCCCAACGAGCAGATAACTACGAGCGGCGGGACGGAGAGCGGCAGCTTCGCCAGGGTCGAAGCCCTTATGTATAACCCGGCATATGACGGCGGAAACAAGTCATGCGGTCCCGTAGGTGGGCCATTTACGCCCAGCTCTTGCGGCAGCGGTTCGAGCTCCGTCAACGGGTGGTGGGTTGAAGTTCCTATCCTGAACGTCTGCCCGCCAACCAACCAGCCGAGTCCTATTCCTGTTTGGGGTTATGCAAAAATTCACATCGTTGCTGCCTGCGGCAGTTCTGCGAG
>JAWOKY010000015.1:0-17990 GCA_033853975.1 Thermodesulfovibrionales bacterium | reverse complement strand
TCGACCCATTCCTGCCTCGTACCATACACACTCTTTGTAAAGAAGATCAGTTTGTATTGGTTCGGGTTCTTGAGCCCGAACTCGATGAGATAAAGAAAGGCCTGTCGAAGGGTCTCGACCGGGTCCTGAGAAACCGATCGGATACGATTCAGTTCGGCGAAAAAATTTGCAAAGAACTCTTCACATATCGCAAAGAGCAGGTCATCTTTGTTCTTGAAATAAAGATAGATGGTGGTCGGAGAATAATCTATTTTTTCGGCGAGTTTTCGCATCGAAAATCTGTCGTAGCCGTCATTGATAAATATCTCGCGGGCCGAATCGAGAATCTCGTTTCGAAACTGCTCCTTTTGCCTGGCTCTTTTTTCTGTGACTCCCATCAATATTATCCTAACGTCATTATGCGAGCTTAACACCGTTAATTTATCAGAGAGATGTGACTTATGTCAATGCCGCATTCTCATTAAAAATTTAATGCTGGTGGGATGTCTGTTGACGTGCCTGGCTCATTACTGCCCTCAGCCGCTCTTTTAACTTCGTGTACCGCATACGGGGCCTATTGTTCCTTATCGCTATGGCCAGCGCCTTCCTGGTGCCGACGATTACGACAAGCCTTTTCCCCCTCGTGACGGCCGTGTAGAGGAGGTTCCTCTGGAGCATAAGGTAATGCTGCGTCAGAAGCGGCATTACGACTGCGGGGTATTCGCTTCCCTGACTCTTGTGGACCGAGATGGCGTAGGCGAGGACGAGTTCGTCGAGTTCGATGAAATCGTACGATGCCCGCCTGCCATCGAAGTCGACGACAAGTTCCTGCTCTTCACGGTCGATCGAGACTATTCTTCCTATGTCGCCGTTATAGACATCTTTGTCGTAGTTGTTCCTGATCTGCATCACCTTGTCCCCGGTCTTCATCGTACGGCCGCCCCTTGTGATCTCTTCTGTGGCGCGGTTCAGATGCCTCTGAAGTTCCGCGTTAAGGTTGGATGCCCCGACGGTGCCCCTGTGCATGGGAGCGAGAACCTGTATATCGGCTACCGGATCGAAACCGAACCTGGCCGGGATCTTCTCAGTGCAGAGTTCGATGATCTTCCTGCAGGCCTCATCGGGCTCTTTGGCATCGATGAAATAGAAGTCCTGCAATTTTTCCCTGGCAGAAGTCAGGACCGGAAACTCGCCGTGGTTTATCTTGTGAGCATTGACGATGATAAGGCTCTGCCGCGACTGCCTGAATATCTCGTTCAGTCGTATTGTTGGCACAATGCCGGAGTCGATGATGTCACCAAGCACATTTCCTGCGCCCACGGAAGGACGCTGGTCGACGTCTCCTACGAGGATGAGCGTTGCCTTGCGGGGGACGGCTCTTATGAAATGATGCATCAGAAGCGTGTCGACCATCGATGCCTCGTCGATCACGACGAGGTCGGCTTCGAGGGGGGATTCATCGTTTCGTTTGAATTCCGCAGTCCTCGGGCTGAATTCGAGGAGTCGGTGGATGGTTTTCGCTTCGCGTCCCGATGCCTCTGACATGCGCTTTGCAGCCCTGCCGGTAGGAGCGGCAAGAAGCACCCTCCGGCCCGCCCGCTCGTAAATCCTGAGGATGGCATTGATGATCGTTGTCTTTCCGGTCCCGGGGCCTCCGGTGATTACGACAACCTTTTCTACGAGTGCGGCCTTCACCGCGGCAGCCTGGCTGTCTGACAGCGAAATCTGCAGTTCTTTCTGTATCCCGCGGACTGCATTATCGCTGTCGTAATGCGCAAGGTCAGCCGGCTCCGCAAGGAGGGCCCTGAGGTTCACGGCGATTCCGGCCTCCGAAATGAAATATCCCGCGAGATACACTGCGCCGTCTTCGATAATGATTTTCTTCTCGCCGGAGGTCTTTTCCAGGGCGGTCCGGACCCCGGCCGTTTCGATGTTCAGGATTTCTCTGCACTCCTCAACGAGCGCTTCGTAGGGGTAATAGACGTGACCTTCCTCGGCGAGCTTCTGGAGGACATACATGATCCCCGCCTGCGCCCGCATGATCGAGTCGCCGGGGATACCCAGCTTCATCGCTATCCTGTCTGCGGTCAGAAATCCTATCCCGAATATGTCTTCGGCGAGCCGGTATGGATTGTCCCTGACGATCCTGATCGACTCCTTCCCGTACTGCCTGTAGATCTTTGCCGCATGGGACGAGCTCACCTCGTGGCCCTGAAGGAAAAGCATCACGTTTCTGACCTCCTTCTGCTCCTCCCATGCGGCCTGTATCATTCCGATCCTCTTGCTGCCTATCCCTTCGACTTCCTGCAGCCGCCCGATTTCGGTCTCGATGATATCGAGGGTAGCGGCGCCGAACCTTTCAACGAGCCGTTTCGCCATTACAGGTCCTATGCCTTTGATCAGCCCGGATCCAAGGTATCTTTCAATCCCCTTTACCGTTGCCGGCACCAAAGATTCATAAGTCGTCACCTTGAATTGCTCGCCGTACCTGGGGTGCCTCTCCCACGTCCCCATCAGACGCAGGACCTCGCCAGGAGAGACCGAGACGAGATTTCCGACTATGGTGACAAGGCCCTTCTGTCCCGGCACTACCAGCCGGGCGATGGTGTAGTGGTTTTCCTCGTTGTGGTAGGTGATGCGCTCGATCTGTCCCTTCAGTTCGATAAGCATGGTCTATTCTACAGCAAAAGAGCCTCTTCCCTCTTTCGCATTCTTATGCGCCTGCAAGGTTTACGCTTCATATTTTTTTCATAAAATAATTATAATGTAATCTGATAGCCGGTTAATACAGGCTTACGAACGGCTTTCTTGCCTACGGCCCAACGAAAGCACTTTGGACAGAGAAAGAGGAGGAATGATGATACGAAAGAGGAACATACTCCATAGCGCTGTTTTGCTTATCGCCGTTGCCGCATTGCTCGGCACTGTTTTTTCCTTTCCTTTAACGGCCTGCGCCGCGCAGGCAAAGATCTCCGGGAAGTCCGTTGAGCTCCTCGAGGAGACCGGCCATGCGATGGCCGAGGTCGCGGCCGCGGTCAGGCCCGCGATCGTGAATATTTCGACTACGACGACAGTCAAGATTCCGGGCGGGATGAACCCGTTTTTCGAAGACCCTTCTTTCAGGCGTTTCTTCGGCGAACCCTTTGGCCATAATCAGCCGCAGGAAAGAAAATCGGGAGGACTCGCCTCCGGCGTGATCGTTTCTCCTGACGGTTATATCATCACCAACTACCATGTCGTGAAGGACGCCGACCAGATAAAGGTGACGCTCTCGGACAAGAGGGAATTTACGGGAAAGGTCATCGGATCGGATTCCAAGACAGAGATATCGGTCGTGAAGATCGATGCGAAGGACCTCCCGACGATATCCTGGGGCGATTCGGATGCCCTGGAAGTAGGTGATATCGTGCTTGCCGTCGGAAACCCCTTTGGCCTTAACCAGACGGTGACGATGGGAATCGTAAGCGCTACCGGCAGGGAGAATGTGGGCATCGCCGACTACGAAGATTTCATCCAGACGGATGCGGCGATAAACCCCGGCAACTCCGGCGGCGCTCTCGTTAATGTGCGGGGACAGCTGGTCGGCATCAATACCGCGATCTACAGCACAAGCGGAGGCTACATGGGGATCGGCTTTGCGATACCGAGCAATATGGTCAAGACGATCATGACCAGTCTTATAAAGACAGGCAAGGTCGTCAGGGGCTGGCTCGGGGTATCGATCCAGAAGATTACCCCTGATCTTGCCTCGCAGTTCAATCTCAAGGGAGAAAACGGCGCCCTTGTGAGCGACGTTGTCGAAAACGGTCCCGCAGACCAGGCGGGCATCAAGAGGGGCGACGTGATCGTGGAATACGACGGAAAGAAGGCCGACGATCCCAACCAGCTCAGGAACATGGTGGCGGGTTCGATGCCGGGAGAGGAACACAGCATAACGGTCGTCAGAGACGGCAAACCGCTCACCCTGAAGGTGAAGATCGGCGAACTCCCTGCCGATATGCAGCAGGCCGCCACCGGTGAATATGATAACGTGCTGAAGGGGATCAATGTGCAGGATATTACGCCCGAGATCGCCAAACAACTTGGCATCCCCGGCCGCGTGAAGGGCGTCGTAGTCAGTGAAGTTGCCGAAGACAGCCCTGCAGCGGGGGTGCTCGCCCAGGGCGACATCATCAGTCAGGTAAACAGAAAAAATGTCGACAGCGTCAAGGAGTATCAGCAGATCGCTTCGAAGATCAAACCCGGAGAGACAGTCCTGCTCCTTGTCTACAGAGGGGGCTCTTCCCTCTACATTACGCTCTCTTCCAAATAGGAACAGGGCGATTCCGCAAAAAAAAGGAAAGGCCGGCCCAGCCGGCCTTTCCTTTTCGTCTCCCTGAGGGCGTCCGCGGCGAGGATCTCAGGCCTCCTGCTTTATGCCGTATATCCTGATCTTGTAACCTATCTGGCGCGGAGTGATTCCCAGAAGTCTTGCCGCCTTTGCCTGGACCCATCCGGTTTTTTTTAAGGCCTCAATGATGTTCGTCTTCTCGATATCGGCTATGGTGGAGGGGAGGGCCTCTTTCACCGCGTATTTGGACTTTACGGACCGGTCCCTTATGTTCAGCGGAATATCCCGAAGGGTGATGACCTCTCCGGCTGTCATTACCACAAGCCGCTCTATCGTATTTTCGAGTTCACGTACATTGCCGGGCCAGTCGTAGTCCATGAAGACGCTGAGGACTTCGGGCGTGATGCCTACTGATTTGTTGTTTTCGCGGTTATATTTTCCGAGAAAATAATCGGTGAGGACGGGGATGTCAACCTGTCTTTCCCGCAGCGGCGGCAAAGAGATGGGGACCACGTTCAGGCGGTAGTAGAGGTCCTCACGGAATTTACCCCGGGAGACCAGTTCCTCAAGGTTTCGGCTCGTCGCCGCAATAAGCCTTACATCGACCTTCATCGTCTTTTCGCCTCCGACGCGTTCGAACTCCTTTTCCTGAAGCACCCTGAGGATCTTCGGCTGCAGGCTGAGCGGGAGGTCGCCGATCTCGTCGAGGAAGATCGTCCCCTTGTCTGCAAGTTCGAAGCGGCCTTTTCTTATGGCCATCGCACCGGTGAACGCACCTTTTTCGTGGCCGAAGAGTTCCGATTCGAGAAGCCCCTCGGGGATCGAGGCGCAGTTGAATTTGATGAACGGCTCCTTTGCCCTCGGGCTCATGTAATGGATCGCCTTGGCCACAAGCTCCTTGCCGGTGCCGCTTTCGCCCCTGAGAAGAACGTTCGCCCTCGAAGGCGCTACCCTGTGGATCGCCTCGAATGCCTCCTGCATGCTGTCGGACTGACCTATGATATTTTCTACCTTGTACTTTCCCTTCAGCTGCCGTTTCAGATTTTCCTTTTCCTCGAGGAACGCCTCCCTCTCTTTCTCGACTTCCATGTGAAGCTTCACGGACTGGGCGATCAGTGAGGCGATGATCTTCAGAAGCCGCAGGTCCTCTTCGAAAGAGACGGCCCTCGACACGAAGAGCCTGTCGACGCTCAGAACGCCGAGTACTTCGTTTTTGAATTTTATCGGGACGCAGAGGAAGGCTATATTTTCTCTCGTTATCATCCTGCGCGCACCGGTCTTGTTCAGAAAAAGCGGCTCCTCCCCGATATTCGGGATGACGATCGGGGAGCCGAGTTTGGCAACACGCCCGATTATCCCTTCTCCGAGCCGGTACCTTCCCCTTCGTATCTCTTCCTCGGACATGCCATGGGCTGCGACGATCGAGACCTCGTTGTCACTGCGCAGGGACACTGTGCCCCTGTTCATATCGAGGTACTCGGCCAGCACCCTCATCACACCCCTGAAGTTCGCCTTGAGATTAAGCGATGAGCCGAGGAGTTTGCTGATTTCATAGAGAGCCGTGAGTTCTGTTGTCTTGTAGTCCTTCTGCATTTCTTCCCTGCTGATACCTACTATACCTCATTTCTTCCGCTCTTTGAGCGGTTTTTATACACTGCCTTTTTTTTGGGCACCGGTGGCTAAAAAGCAGGCAGTTTTCCCGCCACGGTCGGGCAGAAACCCTTATTTTCCGGGGATGCTATTTGGCAAGGATCTTGATACAATAGTGCCATGTCCGTTCTTATACTGAAGAATGTTCCGAACGAGGGCCCCGGTACGATCGAGGATTTTCTGCTCGACAGGGGGATTTCATACCGCATCGTAGAGATGTCTCAGGAAGATCTCCCCTCCTCCTATACGGCCGATACGCTTGTTATCCTCGGGGGATACATGAGCGTAAACGAATCGGACATATACCCCTACATTACGAAAGAGGTTGAACTGGTGAAGGAGTTCATAGGTGGGGGAAAAAAAGTTTTCGGGATATGTCTTGGGGCGCAGATAATGGCAAAGGCCCTCGGGGCGAGGGTTTACGTCGGCCCGGAGAAGGAGATCGGCTGGTACGACATAGAGCTGCTTGACGAGGGGCTGAAGGACCCTCTTATCGGGAGACTCGCTGCGCGACCGGACTCGGGTGACTTCGTGGACAGGTTCAAGGTCTTTCACTGGCACGGTGAGACCTTCGATCTTCCGTCAGGCTCGCAAAGGATCGCCAGGTCGGCCATCTATCCCAATCAGGCGTTCAGATACGGAAAGAATGCCTACGCCTTCCAGTTCCATATCGAGGTGAGGAAGGAGACTATCTTTGAATGGCTCAGGAGCGAGCCGGTGGATATGGCGATGGTCAGGAGGGAGACGGAGGCATACTACGAGGATTATCACAAGAGGGCGCTGAATTTTTATGATGGTTTCTTCATCGGGAATAAGTAACGCTCCTGCAGGGGCGCCAGCCGAATATATTTTTATCGTTGAGGAGGTGAGACATGAAAAAGGTTGAGGCGATCATAAAGCCGTTTAAACTTGATGAAGTCAAAGACGCCCTGAACGAAATCGGGATCCAGGGTATGACCGTTACCGAGGTGAAGGGATTCGGCCGCCAGAAAGGCCACACCGAACTTTACCGCGGCGCGGAGTATGTCGTTGATTTCATCCCGAAGATAAAACTCGAGATCGTAACGTCTGACCAGCTTGCGTCGAAAGTCGTCGGTACGATCGAGAGGGTGGCAAAGACCGGCAAGATCGGCGACGGGAAGATATTCGTTTACAACGTCGAAGAGGTGGTCAGGATAAGGACGGGCGAGCAGGGAGAGGCGGCCGTGTAGGCAGCCGGCGCTGCGACAAGTGACGTGAGCAATTATTAATAATACAGGAGGAAGTAATGACACCAAAGGATGTGATCAAGTTAGCACAGGAAAACAAGGCCGTGATGGCGAATTTCAAGTTCCTTGATTTTCCCGGAATATGGCAGCACTTTGCGGTTCCGATAGCCGAGCTGAAGGAAGAGGTCTTCGATGAGGGCCTCGGATTCGACGGCTCGTCTATCAGGGGATGGCAGGCGATCAATACGTCGGACATGCTTATCATGCCCGATCCCGAAACCGCCTTCATGGACCCCTTCATGGAATATCCGACGATCAGCCTTGTATGCAACATCGTCGACCCGATTACGAAGGAATACTACACGAGGGACCCGAGATTCATCGCCCAGAAGGCTGAAAACTACCTCAAGTCCACCGGCATAGGTGATACCGCCTACTTCGGTCCCGAGGCCGAGTTTTTCATATTCGACAATGTCCAGTTCGACCAAAACGCACAGAGCGGTTATTACTTCATCGACTCCATTGAAGGCATCTGGAACTCCGGCCGTGACGAGAACCCCAACCTCGGGTACAAGCCGAGACACAAGGAAGGATACTTCCCGGTGCCGCCGACGGACAGCCAGGTGAATCTCAGGACCGAGATGGTCCAGGAGATGCTCAAGTGCGGCATCTACGTCGAAAGGGAGCACCACGAGGTTGCGACAGCCGGTCAGGCAGAGATCGACATGAGGTTTGATTCTCTCGTGAAGATGGCGGATAAGAACATGCTGTTCAAGTACATCATCAAGAACGTGGCGAGAAGACACGGCAAGACCGCGACCTTTATGCCCAAGCCTCTTTTCGGCGACAACGGCTCCGGGATGCACTGCCACCAGAGCATATGGAAGAAGGGAAAGCCCCTCTTCGCCGGCAACGGCTATGCAGGCCTGAGCGACCTTGCCCTTTACTATATCGGCGGCATACTGAAGCATGCCCATGCCCTCGCAGCGCTTACCAACCCGACGACGAACTCCTACAAGAGGCTGACGCCGGGCTTCGAGGCGCCGGTCAACCTCGCTTATTCCGCGAGAAACCGTTCCGCTTCGATCAGGATCCCGACCTATTCGGCAAGCCCCAAGGCCAAGAGGGTCGAGGTCAGGTTCCCTGACCCTTCGTGCAACACCTATCTCGCCTTCTCGGCAATGTTGATGGCGGGCCTCGATGGTATCGAAAACAAGCTGCACCCCGGCGAGCCGCTCGACAAGGACATCTACGATCTCGGTCCCGAGGAACTGGCATCAGTGCCTACAATGCCGGGCAGTCTTGACGAGGCGCTTAATGCACTTGAAGCCGATCACGAGTTCCTCCTGAAGGGCGACGTCTTCACACAGGACGCTATCGACACCTGGATCAACTATAAGAGAACCCGGGAGGTGGACGCGCTGAGGCTGAGGCCCCATCCCTACGAGTTCTTCCTCTATTTCGACATTTAAGCCATTTTTGCAGTCAGGACGGAAAAGGGAAAGGCCTCGGCCTTTCCCTTTTTTTTTTCCGCAGGAACAAGTCTCTCCCCGGTGCGATAGATGAAGCGCTGCGCCGTCCACCGGGAATTACAAACCGACTGCCAAATTAAAGTTACCAAGTTGACATTTCCCGGCGGGTAGTTTAGATTGAAGCCAGAGGCAGAGAAAAATAGAGCATGAAAACAACAGTCTCTGACGAAATGCGACGAGGCGCATCTGGCGGAAGAGACGAACTGAAAGGGGAGGAAAAATGATAACGGTAAGAAAGATCATGATGTCGAAGGGCGGAAACGTCTGGTCCATTTCCCCGCACGCGACCGCCTACGAGGCGTTACAGCTGATGGCTGAAAAGGACGTGGGCGCGCTTCCCGTGATCGAAGACGGACAACTTGTCGGCGTTTTTTCGGAGAGGGATTATGCGAGAAAGGTGATCCTGAAGGGGAAATCGTCAAAGGAGACAACAGTCGGCGATCTTATGACGAAGCCGGTGTTCTATGTAACTCCCGAAAGGACGATAGAGGACTGCATGGCGCTGATGACCGCGATACACGGCCGACACCTTCCGGTCCTCGAAAACGGCCGGGTTGTGGGCGTCGTAAGCATCGGAGACGTCGTAAACACGATCATCACCCAGCAGAAGGTGGTGATACGTGACCTTGAAAATTATATCACCGGCCAGGATTATGCCTCTAGCGTGGAGTTGTCCGCGGGCTTCCGCTAGAGGCGATGCCCGGAAGGACGTCCTGAGACAGGGCGCGGCAATTTATGAAGGAGAGCGGCCGGCCTAACCTGAAGCCGGCCTGCCTCTCTCCTTCAGCCGCCTCTGGCAGTTCTCTTTTTTTCACCGCGCGGGGATCCCGAAACTTCTCACGGGTTTACAGGGGAAACGTTTCTGCTAAAATTTGTCTATGATACTTCAGCCTGTCCGCGCAGGGATGTACCATGGGTCGTGCTGAATTCCGGACAACGGCCGCCAGTGTCAGCGGGAAGTTCCGGAAGATAGACGAGTGCGAGCTTGAGATACCCGGGCCTTTCTGCCTCGTGATTTTCGGGGCCTCCGGAGATCTTGCGCAGAGAAAGATCCTTCCGTCTCTTTACCGTCTTTACAGACATGAACTCCTTCCAGAACATTTTTTTATTCTCGGGGCAGCGAGAACCGACATGGGGGAGGATGCCTTCCGGCTTGCGGTGAGGGAAAAGGTGGAGAGCGCATTCCCCGAGGATTTCAGCGGCACCGGGTGGGATGAATTCGCAGCCAGACTTTATTATCTCAGGGTTGACTATGAGAAGGCGGAATCATGTCCTCCCCTTGGGGAGAGGATCGATTTTCTTGAGGAGCGACACTACACCAGGGGGAACCGCATCTTCTATCTTGCGATTCCCCCGGATGTATACGAGCCGGTCATAGCTAATCTCGGCTCCTCCGGACTTTCCCGTGAAGAGGGCGGATACACGCATATTGTCATTGAAAAGCCGATCGGCCGTGACCTTGAATCTGCGAAACGCCTCAACGTCATAATCGGAGGGTCCTTCAGGGAGTCACAGGTATACCGCATGGACCATTACCTTGCGAAGGAGACGGTCCAGAACATCATAATGCTCCGGTTCGCCAATCTGATCTTCGAGCCCATCTGGAACAGAAGTTACATAGATCATGTACAGATTACAGCTTCCGAGACAGTGGGCGTGGAGCACAGGGCAGGGTACTATGAGCGGGCCGGGGTGCTGAGGGACATGTTTCAGAACCATCTTCTTCAACTCCTCGCCCTCACGGCAATGGAACCCCCGGCCCTTTTCGAGGCGGAGCGTGTGAGGGACGAGAAGATGAAGGTTCTCTGCTCGATACGGGGCTTCGACCTCGACAGCCTTTCCGAATTCCTTGTCCTTGGACAGTACGGAAGAGGGCGTATCGGCAACCTGGAGGTTCCGGGATACAGGGAAGAGCAGGGGATCGCCGGGGCTTCCATGACGCCGACATTTGCCGCGATGAGGGTTTTTATCGATAACTGGAGGTGGAACGGCGTTCCTTTCTATCTAAGGTCGGGAAAGAGGCTTGCCGGTAGAAAGGCCGAGATATCGGTCCACTTCAAACGGGTTCCCCATCTCCTTTTTTCGAGTGCCATCGGCAGAGGCGGCATAGAGCCGAATGTCCTCGTGATTCGGGTCCAGCCAAAAGAGGGTGTTAACCTCTTATTCGAGACAAAGACACCGGGCTCGCGGGTCTGCCTGAGTTCGGCGCATATGGATTTTTCGTACAGGAAGACCTCTTCTCTGACTGATTACGAGAGGGTCCTTCTTGACTGCATGCAGGGCGACCAGATGCTCTTCGTACGGGAGGATGGGGTAGAGGCGGCCTGGAAACTCTTTACGCCTCTCATCGACCGCACCGAGTCTGATGTGACGGCCAGGAACTTTCCGAATTATGCCGCCGGCTCTGACGGACCGCGGGAGGCCGGACTCCTTTTGGAAAAGGACGGCCGCAGGTGGAGGAAGATATAATGATATCCGTAATTATTCCGACACTGAATGAAGAGGCGCAAATCGAAGACTGCATCCGGAATATATTGGCCGAAGAAGCAGATTGCGAGATTATCGTCGCGGACGGGGGCAGCTCCGACATGACGGTCTTGCGGGCAGAGGAATGTAAGCGGGTGAAGGTAGTCACCTCGGCAAGAGGCAGGGGACCCCAGATGAACCTTGGCGCTTTTTCTGCAAGGGGCGACATCCTTCTTTTTCTTCATGCAGACACAAGACTTGAAAAGGGATGGAGCCATGCTGCATCCGCAGCGCTTGGCGATGAAACCGTCGCTGGCGGAGCGTTCACGTTCCGCATCGACGGCGCGGGTAAGCAGTTCCGTCTGATAGAACTCTGGGTGAAGCTGAGGTGCTGTATCTTCGGGCTTCCCTACGGCGACCAGGGGATCTTTGTGCGACGCGATGTATTCAGGAGTGTCGGGGGATACAGAAACATTCCACTGATGGAAGACGTCGACCTTGTCAGGAAGATGAAGAAACTCGGCCGGGTCGCTGTCTTGCCGGGAAGGGCATTTACCTCGGCAAGAAGATGGGCCGAAAGAGGATGGATCAGGGCGTCGCTCCTGAACAATGTCATCATGTTTCTCTTCAGGATTGGAGTGGACCCCGACAGGCTTGCAAGGCTGTACTATGGCGAACCGTAAGGAGATGTTCGGCATCGTAATGAAGTTCCCTGTCCCGGGTGAGGTGAAAAGCCGTCTCGCGAGGGATATCGGAGAGGTCGCGGCGGCTGAGGTATACAAAATGCTGAGCGAGCGGGTGCTTCGAAGGACACGGCCGAAGACCGACTCATTCGAACGGATGATTTTCTACTCGCCTGCCGGGATGCTCGGCGAGTTTGAAAAGTGGATCCCCGGGGAGCGCTTCTTTCCTCAGAAGGGAAGTGACATAGGCGAAGTGATGGCGAATGCCTTCAATGAGATGTTCCGTCACGGCGCAGAAAAGGCCGTCCTGACCGGAACAGACATCCCCGGACTTCGAAGAGAGATTATCGAAAAGGCGCTCTCTGATCTCGACAGCTCTGATGTTGTCATCGGTCCGGCTAAGGACGGCGGATATTATCTGATCGGAATGAAATCGCCTAGGCCCGGACTTTTCAAGGGTATTTCATGGGGTACGGGAAAAGTCCATGAAGAGACCATTTCCCTTGTCGATACTCTTGGGCTGACCTATAGCACCCTTGTAACGCTTTCAGACCTGGACACTCAGGAAGACCTTCCCGGACTGGGCATCCTTGATCGTACCCTTTCGGTGCCGCAAGCGAAAGACGAGTGTGCTGAAAGAGTCCATAAATTCGGCAGCTACTATTCCTGATTCACGGAAACGCAACTTTAACCTCAGTGTCTTTCAGCGTCCCATTACGGGTTAGTTGCAGCCCTCAGCTGTTGCACCTTGTTCTTCATGTCTTCCGGCATCTCCCTGACGAATTCCATGTACAGCCTCGTTGCCGGATGCACGAACCCCAGCGTCATCGCGTGGAGCATCTGCCGCTCGAAAATGATCCTTGTCCTGCCTGAGTCGATCGCCGTTTTCTTCCCGTAGGTCCTGTCCCCGAGCACCGGATGGCCCAGAGAAGAAAGATGTACCCTGATCTGGTGGGTCCGGCCGGTGCCGAGTCTGGCCTCGATAAGGGTCGCGGTCTTGTAGCGTTCGAGCACCTTCCAGCGCGTCACGGCTTCCTTCCCTCTGCGCACCCTTGTGGACATCTTTTTTCGATCGGACTGCGACCTGCCGATCCTCATCGAAATCTCACCGGTGTCATCCCTGAGATTGCCGAAAACCAGGGCCACATATTTTCTGGTGATCGTCCTTTCCCTGAATTGCTCAACAAGGTCATAGTATGAGTCGTCCGAAAGGGCTATCACCATTACCCCCGAGGTATCTTTGTCCAGGCGGTGCACGACCCCGGGTCTTAAAGGTCCTCCCACGGTCGCAAGCGAAGTGCTGATGTATGCAACCGCATTCATCAGCGTTCCGGCATCGTGGCCGGCGCCCGGATATACGACCATTCCGGGAGGCTTGTTCACCACGATGATAGAATCGTCTTTGTAGAGAATCTCTACCGGCAGATCTTCGGGCATGAGAGTCTGTTTTTCAACCGGCAGAGAGATCGAGATCGCATCGAAGGGCCGCGTCTTGTAATTGGGCTTTACTGTTTTTCCGTTAACAATCAGCAGACCTTTCTCGATCAGGTTCTGTATGCGCGAGCGTGAGTGCCCCGTCACCTCGGATGCAACAACGTCGATGCGCTTTCCGGCGTCTTCAGCGTGTATATGAAATTGGGACTTCTCCACTCGAATAATTTTACAGGAAACGTGTGTGTTTTTTGATCCTGACCTCAGCAAGTCATATCTTGAATCATGAAGTTGAATTAAGAATTATTCATCTCCTCTTAATCTTAACTTAATGGCAGCACCTTAAAGTTAACAGCATGTTGCGCAATTCATTATTCGTGAAATTGTTTTCAAGTTTGAATCGCACAGCCTGTGGGGCGCAGGAAACGAGAGTTTTCGCAACCGAATTTTTCGGTTAGAGATCAACAAAGTAGTGGGAGGAAAAATGAAACGAGCATCCGGGTTAGTAACTGCAGCAGCCCTTCTCTTTCTGATGGTGCTTTTCAGCACGATCGGAACGGGCGAGGCAGCAACAAACGGGGCTATTACGGGCATGGTGAGTGACATCGCAACAGGTGCGGCCATTTCAGGGGCCGTTGTAAGCGATGGCACGAATAGCGCTACAACAAGCAGCGCAGGCACTTATACTTTGAGCGAGCCGGCGGGAAATTATACTCTCAGCGTTTCTCACTCCGGCTACCTTACCACACATCAGGTCGCGGCAGTGGCTTCAGGGGCGTCAACCACCGTCAACTGGGCAATGACAAGATCGTACGGTACCCAGACAATCCCGGCCAAGAACATGAGCTATATAATATTTGCCTGGAACGACCTCGGGATGCACTGCGACCAAAACGACTACTCCTATTTCATGGTTTTGCCCCCTTACAATACGCTTCATGTCCAGGTATTCCAGAGGGGCGGCGATGGGGCAAACTTAGTGACAAGCGGGATCACCGTGAGCTACAACTTCCCCAAGAAGACCAATTCGGCCCTGCACACCAACTTCTGGACTTACGCCCCCCAGTATGGATTCAATGTTCCTGCAAACGTGGGCATAAGCGGGACGCCTCTTGCGGGGAACATGACACTCGATGCAAAGGGTCTTGGCTACCAGGCAGTCGGCATCCCGATCACGCCTTATGACGATGATGGAACATGGGACCCTTACGGCACCGCTGTCATCACCGTGAAGGACAGCACCGGCAACGTGCTTCAGACCGTCAATGTCGTTGCCCCCGTTTCAACCGAGATGATGTGCAGCAACTGTCACGGCACCACGAACCCTCAGCTTGATATCCTTCAGAAGCACGACGCCCTGAGCGGCACCACCCTTGCTGCCGACCAGGCCAATGGAACCGTTCATGCTTGTGCTGAATGCCACTCAGACAACGCCCTCGGTGCCCCCGGCAAGACCGGCGTCGAGAGCCTTTCTCTTGCGATGCATAACTTCCATAAAGACAAGATGAATACCACGGCCGCTTCCTCAAGCACTACCCCCGGTTGCTATAACTGCCATCCGGGTCCCAAGACCCAGTGCCTCAGGGGTATCATGTTCAGGGCTGGCAAGAGCTGTGAGGACTGCCACGGAGACATGAACGGGATGACCACAGGGCTGCAAAACGGGCGCCAGCCGTGGATCGAGGAACCCCAGTGCGGCGGCTGTCACGGCGCTACATATTCCGAAAATTCCAACACACTCTTCCGGAACTCGGTATTGCAGAATGCGGTATCCGGCGACATGAACAACAGGATTTACTGTGAGGGGTGTCACAACAGCACCCATGGAGAATTGACTACGGCAAATCCCGCTGACCCGACGATCCCGATGAAGTTCCAGGGTGACAACTACTGGATCTGGAATTGCAATGTCTGCCATAGCGCAACACAGCAGAACATGCATAGAGCGGTCACTACGACCACAACCTCCTTTACGATCACAGCCTCTGCAGGCACAGGCGGAAGCATCAGCCCCTCGGGCAGCGTCTCGGTGGCGTCCGGCGGCAGCCAAGCCTTTACGATCACCCCGTCATCAGGATACAGCATATCGAATGTCGTGGTAGACGGATTCTCCGCAGGAGTGGTGAGTAGCTACACATTCAGTAATGTAACCGCAAACCATACGATATCGGCAAGCTTCACCGCAAATACGGTCCAGACCTATACGATCACGGCCTCTGCAGGCACCGGCGGAAGCATCAGCCCATCGGGAAGCGTCTCAGTGACATCAGGAGGCAGCCAGACCTTCACGATTGCTGCGGCATCTGGATATCACATCTACAGAGTCGTGGTTGACGGGGTCTCTGTCGGTACGGTAAGCAGCTATACATTCAACAATGTAACCGCAAACCATACGATATCGGCAAGCTTCGCCGCAAACACATACTATACGATCACAGCGTCGGCGGGCACTGGTGGAAGCATCAGTCCCTCAGGAAACGTGTCGGTCGTGTCCGGAGGCAGCAATACCTTTTCGATTACCCCGTCGTCCGGATACAGCATCTACTCTGTCGTGGTAGACGGTGTTTCGGTCGGCAGGGTGAGCAGCTACACGTTCAGCAATGTGACCGCAAACCACACCATAAAAGCCTACTTTAAGCGGCACAGCAACTAAGCGACCGCTCCAAAGGATCCAGCAGGAGGGCTTAGCCCTCCTGCTGGATTTCTCCTTATAATCATTCGCCCTCTCGGTTATCAAGGTCCAAAAAAGTGCTTTCTTCCCACCAACGTGTGGGCGGCAATATGCCGCCCCATGCCGATTGACAGCCCGATCAAAAGGTGCTCAAATATTATCAGGTATAACACGACAGTTATACGAAGACGACCGAGGGTTTCGCTTAGCCAAAAAGCAGGTCTTGACAAAACATATTAACGTATGGTTATATGGTCATATGAAAGAAATTGAACGCACGATGAAACTCCTCTCGGACCCGACCCGTCTTCGGATGCTCATGCTCCTTTCGAAGAAGGAGCTCTGCGTATGCCAGGTGATGGGAATCCTCGGTGTCTCCCAGCCCCTCGTTTCCCGGAACCTCAATCTTATGAGTGATGCCGGGTTTGTCTCGGAACGGCGTGTGGGGAAGCTCGTCTTCTATTCGCTCAACCGAAGGATGCCCCTGGCTGCAAGGAAGATCATCGGCTCGCTTAAGGAGGTCCTGAAGACGAACAGCACGCTGGCAGCCGATCTGGAATCCCTCCGGGACTGTGAAGAGTTCCAGCGGAAGACGGGGAAGTGCGACATGAAGACCTTCACTGCCTTTATGGCAAAGAGGAGAAGGAAGCCGGCGAGTCAGTGAAATGAGGACTGCCATCATGACCCTCAAGACGATCGTCGTGAGCACACTGGTGTTGGTCCTCGGCCTGGCGGACCTGCCGAAGGCGCTCGCGCAGGAAAAGATCCTGTCCCTTACGGATGCGCTTTCGTATGCGTTGAAGGAGAATCCGGGGATCAGGGCGGCAGGGGAGGGGCTCAAGGCGCAGAAAGAGGAGATAGGCATCGCAAAAAGTTTTCTCCTGCCAAAACTGAACTTCGAGGAGAGGTTCATGAGGACGAACAACCCCACCTACGTCTTTATGTCGAAGTTGAACGAAGAACGTTTTGCGGCAGAGGATTTTGCGATAGGCTTGCTGAACAACCCAAACGCGGTGAGCGATTTCCAGACTTCCGTCTCCTTTGAACAGCCCGTTTTCGCGCCGAAGGCCTATGTTGGAGTCACCATGGCGAAGAAGGAGTTTGAGGCGAAGGGAGACGAGTTCGACAGGAAGAGGGAAGAGGTGGTTTTCCGTGTGTTTGAGACCTACCTGGGCGTCCAGACGGCAAAATCGTATGTTAGCGCTTCTGAAAAAGGGGTGGAGGACGCGAAGGAGCACCTCAGGATCGCCAATGCCCGCTTCGATTCTGAACTGGGCCTCTATTCCGACACCCTGAGGGCCAAGGTCGCGCTTTCTGTTGCAGAGGAGCGGCTCGTCTCGGCAAACAAGAACCTCGCGGTGGCGAAGAGGGCCCTGGGTCTCATGCTGGGCCTGACAGAATCTGTGGATGTCGCCGAGGGGAGGCCGACGCTCGAAGTGAAGCCGGTTGAGTATTATTCGGGCATGGCGCTCGACAGAAAAGACCTGATGTCACTCGAGGCCAAGTATAAGAACGCGGAGAATATGCTTAAGATGGCGAATGCCGGATATCTCCCTGTTGTGGGAGTCGGCGGCACGTATCAGCTGAACGACCACACGAAACCCTTCGGTACGGAGGGCGACAGCTGGCAGATCGGGGCCTTCCTGCGCTGGGAGCTGTTCGACGGCACAAAGAGGGAACATGAGAGAAGACAGGCAATTCACAGGATAGCCGAGACCGAAGAATCCCTTAAGGGTTTCAGAAAGGAATTGTCGTTCAAAGTGTATGAGGCCTATCTTGGGGTGGGGGAATCGGAAAAGAGCCTCGATCTTGCGAGGGACGCCCTGAAATCAGCCGAAGAGGGAAGAAGGCTCGTGAGGGTTAGGTATGAAAACGCGCTTTCTCCTATGGTGGATCTGCTCGATGCCCAGGCGGGTCTTGATGCTGCAAGGGCGGACGTCATAGGACGTGAGGGCGCCTACATGACGGCGATAGCGAACCTCGCTTTTCAAAGCGGAACGATACTGAAGGAACTGGGGGTGGAAAAATGAGGGTATTTGC
>JAWOKY010000014.1:0-3087 GCA_033853975.1 Thermodesulfovibrionales bacterium | reverse complement strand
TTTCGCGCAGACTGATGTGAACAGCGCGGTACTGAGATATCTGTCGCCCCTGTCGGGAAGTATCACCACGATCGTCCCCTTGCCGATTTTTTCAGCCATCCTCAGCGCCCCGGCAAAGGCCGCGCCGCTGCTCATACCTACAAACAGGCCTTCCTTGACCGCAAGCATCCTGGTGGTGTTGAATGCCTCATCATCGCCGACATTCAATTTTTCGTCCAGCAAGCCCGGGTTGTAAATCTTCGGCACGATCGATTCCTTCATGTTCTTGAGCCCCTGGACCCTGTGGCCGAGAAACGGCTCGACTCCGACGACCGTTATCTTCTCGTTGAACTCCTTCAGCCTTCGCCCGGCGCCCATGAGCGTCCCGGTAGTACCCATGCCCGCTACGAATACGTCGAGCCTGCCGCCCGTCTGCTCGATTATTTCCCTGCCCGTGGTTTCATAATGCGCCCTTATATTTGAGAGGTTTGCGAACTGATTGGGCATAAAATATTTCCCGGGTGATTCTTCCATTATCGCGTGCGCGAGTTTGATAGCGCCATCGGTGCCCTCCTTGCCCGGGCTCAGGATGAGTTCCGCACCGAATGCCTCGAGCACCTTTCTGCGTTCGAGGCTCACGCACTCGGGCATGACAAGCCTGACGTTATATCCCTTTGCCGCACCGACCATCGCGAGCCCTATCCCCGTATTGCCGGAGGTGGCCTCCAGTATGGTGTCCCCCTTCCTGATAAGCCCGCCCTCTTCAGCGTCCTTGATCATATAATATGCAATCCTGTCCTTGACCGAGCCGCCCGGATTGTTGCCCTCAAGCTTGCCGAAAATAGCAACTCCGGAATGAGGGTTAAGCGCGTCCAGTCTTACAAGAGGCGTATTCCCTATGCAATCAAGAATTCCCATCTTCACCCCCTGGTGTCATAGTAATGAACTATAACAAATTTCCCGGACCCGTGAAAAGAATTCCTTCTGTCAGGCCGGCTATTTTTAGTTGACGGCGGGGAAAAGGGGTGATAGCCTGTAAATAAGGTCTTCACAGAATACTCTGAAAGGAGGTTCCCATGTCTTATAAAGAAGGTACAAACGGAGCGACACTTCTGGCTTCCTTCCTTATCGGCGGCATCGTGGGTGCCGGGATCTCTCTGCTCTTCGCCCCCTATTCAGGTAAGAAGATGAGGGGTAAAATAGCCGATATGGCGGAAGATGCAAAGGACTACGCAACCGATTACGCAAAGAAGCTCAAAGAGAAAATGGCTTGACCTGCCCCTGAAAGCAAGGGCCGGAAACTTACGGTGTACCTTCGGGCACGTCCCTCGTACCCCTCAGGTTCCGGCCCCTGCCTTTCCCGATGCTATGATTCGGGTTTAAGCTGAATCCTGATATAAGCCGTCTTCCTCAATTCCTTCAGCGTCTCTTTCAATTTTTCATTCAGCGCCTTCTCCGTGAGGAATTGCTCGATCTCACCCCTTACCTGCTCGTACTCCCGCCCTGCAAACTGACTCATGTTCTTCTTGTAAAACGCTTCGATCTCGTCTTCGCCGACTTTGATAAAGGCCCTTACCTTCAGATCGATATAATCCCTGATCATTTCGTCTTTCGTCGGCGCCTCGATCCTGTACTTGTTCGCCTCTCGCAGGAGCAGGACCCTGTTCACCATTGTATTGAGCACCTCCTCCTCGGTGACATCCGGAGAAACCCTCAATGTGTTTCTGTATTGTTCGCGGAATTCACTGAGCGTTATCGCCCGGTCATCGACAAATGCGACTACACGATCAAAGATGACGGCGTCGGCGCGGACGGTGAAGAAACAGTGAGAAGTAAAAAGTAAAAATAAGAGAAACAATGAACATACTCTCAGCTTTATCACAAAGACCTCGCCTCATTGACTTCGCAACATTCTTTCATATTTCACCCTTCACGTTTCACTCTTCTAAAACGCCTGCCCGATGCTGAAATGGAATTCACCATGACTCTCTCCGGGCTCCCTGTTTAACTTATATCCGTAGTCCACCCTCAAAGGACCGACAGGCGTACTGTACCTTAAACCGAGTCCTGTGGTGTATTTCAGTTTCCCCGGGTTCATCTGTTCAGCCTTCTGCCAGACATTTCCCATGTCCAGAAAGGGGACGATGCCGAACCCCTTGCCGATGGACGTTCTGAACTCGATGCTTCCCATCAGATAGGCGTTACCGCCCGTGGGGTTGCCGTCGGCACCCTTTGGTCCGAGGGTGTCCTGGGCATATCCCCTCACCGTCGACCTGCCTCCGAGGAAGAACCTTTCCACGATGGGAAGTTCGGTCGTCTTATGATAACCGTATGCCACGCCCCCCCTCGCCAAAAAGGCAAGAACTATCCTGTTTGAAAGTTTCTGGAAATTGCTGCCGTACAGTTCAAGTTTCGCAAAATTTGTCTCGGAAAAAAGTACGAACGACGCCACCTTCAGGGAGATGCCGGCAAAAACACCTTTTTTCGGATCAAAGGGGTTGTCCCTGGTGTCGAAGACCAGGGCCGGCTTGATGCTGCTTATCGCCAGCGTACCGGTGTCTTCACGGCTGAGGATAACATCGGGAAGAACGTCGGTAGTGTTCACTACATCGAATTCGTAGTACAGTTCACCCTTTAGTGTTTCGCTAAGTTTTTTTTCAAACCCGGACGTAACGGCATACCTGTTAAGCCTGTACAATATCTGGTGATTGTCGGGATTAAGCTCCTTCTTGTTTTCGTAAATGAAAAAGGTCCTGAAGGGAAGGTTGATTCCCATAAACCAGGGCTCTCTGTACTGGAGGACGGCCCTTCTGTCGAGCGAACTCGCTTCCAGCCTCAATGTCACCTGCTTGTCGAGCCCCCACAGATTATTGTACCCAACCTGCACGAAGCCCCGAAAATGTTCAACGTCGGCGTATCCGGCGCCGAACTCAATTGATCCCGGCTCGCCTTCGGTAACGCTTATCAGGATGTCCTTCCTGTCGTCACCTCCGTCGAGCGCCTCGACGTCAACGCTCGTAAAGAGTCCGAGCTTGTATAATCTCTGACGAACGGCTGAAACCGCGCCTATGCTGTATGGCTCGCTCTCCCTGTAGCGAAGTTCGCGTT
>JAWOKY010000013.1:0-55424 GCA_033853975.1 Thermodesulfovibrionales bacterium | reverse complement strand
CATCTTTCTTCCGCCATGGGTGGATATCGCCCACTGCAGGGACGAGGGTTCGAGTTCGAGGCGGACGTCCCGGAGAGAGGGATCATCGAGCCAGGGCTCGGCGGTGGCATCCGACATATCGCCCTTTACCCTCTTTGCATCGATTGCGACGACTATGCACTGGCTGCCGAATCTCTCGGCCGCCCTGCTGATGAACAGGGGGTCCTTTACCGCGGTAGTATTTATCGAGACCTTGTCGCAGCCTGCGTTGAGGAGGTCCCTGATGTCGTCGAGCGTCTTTATGCCGCCCCCCACGGTAAGCGGCATGAACACGTCCTCCGCTGTCCGCTCCACGACGTCCAGGATGATCTTTCTCTTTTCGTGGGAAGCGGTGATGTCAAGGAAGATGAGTTCATCGGCGCCCTGCTCGTCGTAGAATCTGGCGTTTTCGACAGGGTCGCCGGCGTCGCGGAGGTTTACAAAGCTGACCCCTTTGACAACACGGCCGTCCTTTACATCCAGACAGGGGATTATCCTTTTTGCGAGCATCCGGCCTACCCCTGCTCTTCGGTCAACCTTATCGCCTCTCTCAGATCGAGTGAGCCCGAATAGATCGCCTTTCCGGTGATCGCCCCCCAGAGCTTCTTTATCCTCAGCAGGCTCCTGATGTCCTCCGCAGTGGCGATGCCGCCTGAGGCGATGACAGGGATATTTACCGTGTTCACCATCTCCTGCTGGGCCGCGACGTTAGGGCCTGTCAGCATGCCGTCTCTGGAGATATCGGTATAGATGATTCCCGAGACCCCGGCCGTCTCGACCCTTTTTGCAAGTTCTTTCGCATCGATGGAGCTTACCGACTCCCATCCGCGCACGGCCACCTTGCCGTCCTTTGCATCGATGCCGACATAGACCTTTCCCGGGAACCGGTTGCAGGCATCGACAACGAAATTCGAGTCTTCTATCGCGGAGGTGCCGATGATGATCCTGTCGACGCCGGCCGACAAAAGCTTGTCCGCGGCGGCTATGTCCCTTATTCCCCCACCGACCTCGATCGTCATCTTTACGGATTTTCGGATCTTCAAGATGCTTTCAAGATTCTTCTGGACCCCCGTGAAGGCCCCGTCCAGATCCACGACATGGAGGATCTTTGCGCCATATGATTCCCACCTTTTCGCCGTAGCCGCGGGATCGCCGGAATATACCGTGACGGCATCCTTCCTGCCCTGCTGCAGCCGCACGCAGAGCCCGTCTTTCAAATCTATTGCAGGAATAACGAACATGTATTAATATAACAGAAAATGAAGTCGTTGTGCGTGAAAGGGGGAGGACATGAGTGTCTGCCCGGTCCTTCGGGCAGGGGCTCCCGCCGATGGAAGTGTTCCGAGTGCTGAGCCGAAGATGAAAGGCCATGCCCTGTCAGTTGTCCTTGCGGTCTTCTTTTTCCTGGCATCGTCCGCTTCGGCTGCGTCGGCTTTCGGAATGCCTGAAAAACTCCTGTACGACCTGACCTGGACCGGGATCAAGGCAGGCACCGCTACGCTCGAAATCGGCCGCTCAGGTGATTCGGTGCGGATCGTTTCAACGGCCAGGTCCGCAGACTGGATATCGCTTTTTTACACGGTTGAAGACAGGATAGAATCGGTTC
This sequence comes from Thermodesulfovibrionales bacterium, assembly GCA_033853975.1. Lineage (GTDB taxonomy): Bacteria > Nitrospirota > Thermodesulfovibrionia > Thermodesulfovibrionales > UBA6898 > JAWOKY01. The sequence goes on along the minus strand of JAWOKY010000013.1, from coordinate 53,800 downwards.
TTCTGAAACCCGAGCTGCCTCCTTTTTTCGGACAGCCCCTGAGTTACCGCATGAGGCTTCGCGAGGGCAAACACAGGCGCGACAGGGAGATAACCTTCAACCTGCAGAAACACGTTGCCCTGTATGCTGACAACCTGAGCGGCGAAAAAAAAGATATCGCGATTCATGGCCGGGTTTTTGATCCCTTGTCGAGTTTTTATGTCGTTCGTGCGATGAAGCTCGAGGTGGGAAGGCCTGTCTATGTGGATATCCTCGATAACAGGAAGTTGTGGCATGTGGAGGTCCTTGTGCTCAGGAAGGAGAAGATCCGGACCGGACTCGGGAAGTTTGACACCATCGTAATCAAACCCCTCATGAAGTCCGAGGGCATCTTCTACCGAAGGGGAGAGATGTTGATCTGGCTTACAGACGACGAAAGGCGTCTTCCGGTCAGGATGCGGACGAAGGTCGCAGTCGGAAGCATCACGGCCACGCTGGCGGGGGGCGAGTTTTAGATAGTTCGGCAGCGGTGGCCGAAGAGCGTCCGGGTATTATGGATAATCGCAGAGTGATCGGCAATTATGGCAGCGCTGAATAAAATAAAGACCTGGGCGGAAATCCTGGTCCTTTTTCTTTTCGATGCAGGCTCGCTCTTTCTGATACTCCGGCTTTCGCTTTTCATCAGAGAGGACGTGCTTCCGGCCTTCTACACGGGGTTCCCCGATGTGCTGTCCTTCAGGAATCCGCGCGACATCTGGTGGATTTTCCTCGTCTGGATCTTCTTTTTTTCCTACGAGGGCCTGTACACAAAGAGGTTTTCCTTCTGGGACGAGATAAAGGCGCTGTGGCTGGCGGTTTTTTTTTCGACGGCAGGGGTCTTCACCATCGTCTCGGTCGGAAAACTTACGGATACGATTTCGAGGACGATGGTTTTCATGATGGGTGCACTGTCGGTCCTTATGCTGCCGCTCATACGGATGCTCGCCAAGAACATTATGCGAAGGTTCGGACTTCTTAAGAGAAGGGTACTGATACTTGGCGCCGGCGTCACGGGAACCCTCATCGCAAGCGCGCTCAGGCGGGAGTCGAATTACGGTTATGAAATCATAGGTTTTCTCGATGACGACGCCGAAAAGGCCGGTATGAAAATAGACGGCGTGAAGGTGCACCGGGGAGTAGACAGGGCGGCCGATTACCTCAGGGCATGCAACATCACCGATCTCTTCATCGCGATGCCGGGAGCCGGCAAGGAAAGACTTCAGGGACTCATAAATACACTTCAGCACAAGGTGGAGCGGCTCTTCTTCGTCCCCGACATATTCGGTGTGGCAGTGCTTGGCACAAACCTGCAGCATTTTTCGAACGAGGAGGCTTTTGCACTCGAGTTGAAAAACAACCTGGCTGAATCGGTCAATATTTTCATAAAAAGGGTTTTCGACGTGGTTGCGGGTGTCATGCTGCTCCCTGTATTTTTCATTCTCATGGCGGTCATCACGCTTCGTGTGAAACTCGACTCGAAGGGGCCTGTCATCTTTTCGCAGGAAAGGATCGGGAAGAACGGCAGAACATTCAGGTGTTTCAAATTCAGGACGATGTATGTTGACGCCGAGGAGAGGCTGAAAGGACTTCTCGAAAGGGATTCTGCAGCCAGGGAAGAATACGAGAAGTTCCGGAAGCTGAGGAATGACCCAAGGATCACGGGGGTCGGCAGGTTGTTAAGGGCCACCTCGCTCGATGAGGTCCCGCAGATATTGAATGTTATCAGGGGGGAGATGAGTCTCGTGGGGCCGAGGCCTTATCTTCCGACCGAAAGAGAGGATCTGGGCGAGCAGAGCGGCACAATACTGTTGACCAAACCTGGTATCACCGGTCTTTGGCAGGTGAGCGGGCGGAGCAATACCAGTTACAGTTACAGGATACTCCTCGATGCCTGGTACGTGAGAAACTGGAATCTGTGGCTTGATATCGTCATCCTGTTCAAGACGGTCAAGGCTGTGCTGAGCCGGGAAGGGGCGGTTTGAAGGCCGCCGGCTGAAAGACAACAGGATCTCCGTGCTGGCGCGTTTTTCCGGCGGGCGATGTGCAGGAGATTCGGATTACGGAAGGCAGGCCGGCAGTGGATGGATTGCAGGCGGAAATGGTATAATTTTTTTTCCCAAACGGTAATGGCAGAGGGAAAAGCATTGCCGTAACGGCGCACTTAAGTGCGGGAGACGGCAAGTATCCTATGGCGGGAGAATGAATGAAACGGGAAAATAGATTCATAGCCCATATCGGCCTCGGCTACTGGGGAAAGAACATCCTCCGAAACCTCTATGAACTTGGGGTACTCCACACCGCCTGTGACACCAACCCTGACACCATGGCGGAGCGCAGGACGCAGTTTCCCGGTGCCGCCTATACATCATCCGTCGAAGATCTGCTGAACAATCCCGATATCAGGGCGGTCACCATAGCAACACCCGCGGCCACGCATTACGACCTGATAAAGAGGTTTCTCAACGCAGGAAAGGACGTCTATGTCGAAAAACCACTTTCCCTTACCGTAGGACAGGGGAAGGAAGTGGTGGAGCTTGCCGGGAAAAAAGGCCGGATTCTGATGGTCGGGCATATCCTTCAATACCATCCCGCTGTCATCAGGCTCAAGGACCTTATAGAGTCGGGGGAGCTGGGCAGGGTCGAGTATATCTATTCGAACAGGCTGAATATCGGAAAACTGAGGACCGAGGAAAATATCCTCTGGAGTTTCGCCCCGCATGACATCTCCGTGATCCTCATGCTTCTGGGCGAAGAGCCGGTGAAGGTTTCTGCAACAGGAGGAGATTATCTGAGTAAGGGCATCTACGATACGACGCTTACTGCCCTTGAGTTCAGAAATGGAGTGAGGGGACATATATTCGTGAGCTGGCTTCATCCCTTCAAAGAGCAGAAGCTGGTTGTGGTGGGCTCGAAGGCGATGGCTGTTTTTGACGATGTGAGTAAGGAAAAGCTCTTCCTCTATCCCCACAGGATAAAGTGGAATGCGGGCAAGGTGCCTGTGGCCGAGAAGGCCGAGCGTCAGGTGATATCGCTGCCTCCCGGAGAACCGCTGAGACTCGAACTGCAGCATTTCGCCGAGTGCGTGACTGAAAGAAGGCGGCCCCTGACCGATGGCAATGAAGGGTTGCGTGTTCTTAAGATACTCGAGGCGGCTGAAAATTTCCTCGCCGGCGGGGCCGTGAGACATTCCATGACGGCTGCTGAAGACGTGCCGGAGGTCTTTGTCCACGAGAGCGCCTTTATTGATGAAGGGGCGGTGATCGGAAAGGGCTCGAAGATATGGCACTGCTCGCATATCCTCAAAGGTTCGCAAGTAGGGAAGAACTGCATAATCGGACAAAACGTGGTTATCGGCCCCGACGTCTCGATAGGGGACGGCTGCAAGATACAGAACAATGTCTCTGTATACCGGGGAGTGACGCTCGAAGACGAGGTCTTTTGCGGGCCGTCGTGCGTTTTTACAAATGTGTATAACCCGAGGGCATTTATCGAACGCAAAAATGAGTTTCTGCCTACGCTTGTGAAACGAGGCGCCACCATAGGCGCAAATGCCACAATAGTCTGCGGCGCGACCCTCGGCAGATATTCCCTGGTCGGTGCCGGTGCAGTTGTGAAAGGGGATGTCCCCGATTACGCAATAGTTGCCGGTGTGCCCGCAAAGCAGATAGGCTGGGCATGCAGGTGCGGCGCTCCGCTGAAATTCAACAAAAAGCGCGCGGTCTGCCGCGGCTGCGGCAATGAGTATGCCCTGAAAAAAGATACATTTACTGTTGTTGGAGAGGAAATCAGAAGATGAAACAGATACCGATGCTGGATTTGCAGGCCGAATATCAGTACATGAAAGAGGATATCGACGCCGCGATCGGCAGGTGCCTCCAGCATCAGAAGTGGATACTGGGGCCTGAAGTGAGGGAGCTTGAAGAAAGGCTGTCTGAATACCTTGGTGTCAGGCACTGTGTCGGCGCGTCTTCGGGGACAGAGGCGCTTGTATTGTCCCTCAGGGCCATGGCGATCAAGCTGAAGGGACAGGAATATTTCGAAAGGTCCGACGAGATCATCACCACTCCCTTTACCTTCACCGCCACAGGCGACGCCATTTTGCGTTCCGGGGCAACCCCTGTATTCGTCGACATCGACCCCAAAACATACAATATCGATCCTGACGGAATAAGAGAATATCTCTCGTCTCCTTCAGGGGAGAAGGTTATCGGGATTGTTCCGGTGCATCTGTACGGGCAGGCATGCGACATGGAAGCGATAATGGACATCGCCGCGACACACGGCCTCTTTGTTTTGGAGGATGTCGCTCAGGCATTCGGAGGCCGATGGAGGGGCAGGAAACTTGGGGCCATAGGCACCGCGGGTGCGTTCAGTTTCTTCCCATCGAAAAATCTGGGAGGCTTTGGAGACGGCGGCATGATTTCTACCGATGACGATGAAATCGCGGAACTGGTGCGCATGCTGCTCAGACATGGCGGCCGGGACAAATATAACGTTGAACATATCGGTTACAATGCGAGACTTGATACGCTTCAGGCCGCCGTTGTCCTGGCCAAGATGAAATACGTAGATGAATTCAACCGGCGGAGAACGGGGATTGCCGGTCTTTACAACGAGGGACTTGCCGGCATCCCGGGACTTGAACTGCCAGTCGCTGTCAGGCGGACTGCAGATGAGGACACCTGTCACGTATATCACCAATACACCCTTAGAACGGAAGAAAGAGAGGGGATCCAGGCGTATCTCAGGGAAATGGGCGTTTCCACGATGGTATATTATCCCTACCCCCTCCACAGGATGGAGGTCTTCGGAAGCGGCAGAAGCCGGTCCCTGGGAAGCCTTGGTAACGCCGAGAGGTCGAGCGAAGGCGTCTTCAGCCTGCCTATAGAGCCGCTTCAGGGGACCGAGGCAACCCAATATGTTATCGGCTGCATAAAGGAGTATTTCTCCCAACGCCAGGGGCGTGGCGGTCTTTAGGCCGGACTGTCTGGTTATCATCAGGTCTCTGGCGCCGCCGAAGCGTATTCATTGCCTTTGTTATGATATAGTAAATTACGTGTTTTTTTTTGACGCGATGAAGTACGGTAATAAATGTTCCGGATGAACATAACGGCGGTAGCCTGCTTTTTTTATGTGCTGCGATGGTAATAGCCCGCCGGGGAGAAGCTGTTATCAGTGCCATGCGTTTCGTCTCTGACGGCTCCGGGGAGTCCCACTATCGTATCGCGGTTTACCAGGGGTGAATGCCGGAAGGCGGACGGGTAAGGCGCGGGTACCCTGGCTGTGGGTAACGCGACGGGCCGATAGTCCATAGCGGAAAAGCAACGATGGAATCAATGGAAAAAGAACACTGGACGAAGGTGATCGGTCCCCACAGAGGCTGGCTCGATATCCGGCTTGCTGAGCTCTGGCGATACAGGGACCTGATCATGCTCTTTGTAAGGAGAGATTTTGTTGCCTTTTACAAGCAGACCATACTCGGGCCGCTCTGGTTTGTGTTGCAGCCGCTTTTTACAACCATTGTTTTTACCGTTGTGTTCGGGAGAATTGCTCATATTCCTACTGACGGGATGCCCCAGATCCTGTTTTATATGGCGGGCGTTGTCATATGGAATTATTTTGCCGACTGTCTTAACAAGACGTCCGACACGTTTGCATCCAATGCCAATATCTTCGGCAAGGTCTATTTCCCGAGGCTCACCGTCCCGGTTTCGATCGTTATCACAAATCTTATGACGTTCGCCATTCAGTTCACCCTGTTTCTGGCTTTTCTGGCTTATTTCTATCTTGCCGGCTCAGACATAAGAATGAGTCTCTGGATCCTGATCACCCCCCTGTTATTGCTCCAGATGGCGGCGCTCGGCCTCGGACTGGGGATAATGATTTCGTCACTTACGACCAGATACAGGGACCTCAGGTATGTTGTCGGCTTCGGCGTCCAGCTCTGGATGTATGCAACACCGATCGTCTATCCCGTATCGGAGATACCCGATAAGTGGCGGTGGGTGTTCGCACTTAATCCGATGTCGGCTATTGTCGAGACAGCCAGGTATGTCTTTATGGGAGCCGGAACGATCAGGGCCTGGCAGGAGGTCGTGAGTATAGGGATAACATCGATATTACTGATTTCGGGCATGGTGATGTTCAATCGGGTGGAAAAGACTTTCATGGACACCGTATGAGTGACGTTGTCATCAGAGCCGAAAACCTTTACAAGGAATACCGCCTGGGCACCATCAGCCACGGCACCCTTTATAAGGACCTCCAGAGTTGGTGGGCGAGAATGCGCGGAAAGGAAGACCCTAACTCCATAATCTCGACGATCGCCTCTTCGGCCCCGGGCGATTCAAAGAACCCCCATTTCCTTGCGCTCCGGGATGTTTCCTTTGAAGTCAGACGGGCGGAGGCCCTGGGCATCATCGGCCGAAACGGGGCGGGCAAGTCGACGCTTCTCAAGATACTTTCGGAAGTGACATCCCCCACAAAGGGAACAGTGAAGATAAAGGGCCGGGTGGCCAGTCTCCTTGAGGTGGGGACGGGATTTCATCCTGAGCTGACGGGAAGGGAGAATATCTACCTCAACGGTGCGATCCTTGGAATGACCAGGAAGGAGATAGCGCGAAAACTCGATGAGATCGTCGCCTTTGCCGGGATTGAAAAATTCCTCGACACCCCGGTGAAGCGCTATTCTTCCGGCATGTACGTGAGACTCGCCTTTGCGGTGGCTGCGCACCTCGAACCGGAGATACTCATTGTGGACGAGGTGCTTGCAGTGGGCGATGCGCAGTTTCAGAAGAAGTGCCTGGGAAAGATGGGAGAGGTCGCAAAAGGCGGAAGGACGGTGCTTTTTGTCAGCCACAATATGGCCGCAATAAGGAATCTCTGTGAGAGGGCGATATTGCTGGACAGGGGCGAAGTTCTGCTGAATGCGAAGTCGGAAGAGGCGGTCTCGGCATATCTGGACAGGAACCTTCTCAAGGGCGCGAAGGCATCGGCAGAGGAAATCGGGGAGAGGTTGGAAGGAACGTTTGATCCCGGAAACCCTTTTCTTCGTTTTGTGGAGATCGCCTTGCTCGACCAATCGGGGACGCCAAGAAAGGCGTTCAGTTCCGACGAAGACATAACAGTCTCTGTTTCCTTCGAATGTCTCAGAAAGGTCCCGGAACTGCGGCTCTTCGTGTATGTTGTCGATGAAAATGGCGTACACATCCTGGGCAGCCAGAATCTGGACGATCCGGCTGCCATGGAGCGTTTCACCTCCGTCGGGGCAGGTACCTACAGCGCCACCTGCGTGCTGCCGAAAAATATCTTCGGAGGAAGGACATTCTTCCTCTCCGTGCACATGATATACCCGAAGGTGGAGCATGTTTTTGTCAACAAGATCCTTGAGTTCGAGGTGAAGTTCAAGGGGTGGAGCAAGGTCCACGACGGAGTGCATTCGCTGGTCTTTCTTAACCCCCAGTTGCAGTGGTCAATACAACCGCTTGCTGCGTGAGTGATAGCACGCGAACGGTTCGGATATCATATGATCAGAAAAGATGACGGGAAAGAAGACGCCGCGGAGACTTCCGGAAACAATTCTCCTTTTTTGCCTTATGGGAGGCAGTGGGTCGATGAAGACGACATTGCGGCTGTCGTGGAGGTCCTGCGCTCTGACTGGCTGACTACCGGCCCAAAGGTCGCGGAGTTCGAATCGGCATTCGCCCGCAAGGTCGGAGCAAGGTTTGCCGTGTCGGTCAACAGCGGGACGGCTGCGCTGCATGCAATAATGCGTGCGATCGGTATAGGACCGGGCGATGAGGTGATCGTCTCCCCGATGACTTTTCTGTCAAGCGCAAATTGTATTGTGTTTCAGGAAGGCACCCCGGTTTTTGCCGATGTGGATCCGGCTTCCCTGCTCATAGACCCGCAGGCAATTGAACAGAGGATAACGCGAAAGACAAGGGCCATCATTGCCGTTGATTATGCAGGCAGGGCCTGCGAGTACGATGCCATTGAGGCTATTGCGGAAAAAAACGGCCTGGTTGTTGTCGCGGATGCTTGCCATTCCCTCGGCGGCACTTACAGGGGGCGTCCCGTGGGCTCGCTTGCTGGTCTGAGCGCGTTCAGTTTTCACCCCGTCAAGCACATAGCCACAGGTGAGGGGGGAATGGTAACCACGGACGATCCGGGGTATGCGGAAAAGATGAGGGTATTTCGCAGCCACGGTGTGACGCGTGATCTGAGGCAGACTGTCAGGGACGGTGGTGATGCACACGGCGACGACGATCCTTCTGGCCGTCCCTGGTATTATGAGATGCGGCAGCTTGGCTACAACTATCGGCTCAGCGATATAAGCTGCGCCCTCGGCATAAGCCAATTGCAGAAACTCGACAGCTTCGTTAGGAGAAGAGCCGAGATCGCTTCAAGGTATGACGACGCCTTTTCCGGACTTGCTCATGTCGAGGTCCTTCGCACGCCGCCGGGGGTCATGCCGGCCTGGCACCTTTACGTCATTCAGATGGATTTTCAGACCCTCGGGAAGACACGAACAGGTGTCATGAAATACCTCAAAACGAGAGGGGTCGGGACCCAGGTGCACTATATGCCGGTCCATCTTCAGCCCTTCTATCGGGAGCGTTTCGGCACCGGGCCCGGACTTTGCCCTGTTGCCGAAAAGGCCTATGAGAGTATTCTGAGTCTTCCGCTTTATCCGGCAATGAGCGACCGGGATGTCGAAAGAGTCATAACCGCGGTGAACGACGCGGTTCAAAGGCACGTCTAGGAAGATGGCAAGGATTCTCGTCATAGGATGCGGCTCCATCGGGCAACGTCATGCAGGAAATCTCCTGCAGATGGAGGCCGGAGAGATTCTTGTCTATGATATCCGCAAAGGCAGATCAGAGGCGTTTGCGGCCGACTCAAGGGTCAGGACAGCTGATACCCTGCAGCAGGCGTGGCAATGGTCTCCCGAGATCGTCCTGATTGCTTCTCCTACCGACCAGCATGTCCCGATGGCCATGGAAGCCCTGGAGCACGACTGTCATGTCTTTATCGAGAAGCCTCTGTCTCATTCGATGGAAGGGGTGAAAAGACTTTGTGCAGAATCCGAACGCCGGGGGCTGGTGACAATGGTGGCATGCAACATGCGCTTTCATCCAGGACCCGCTACCATTAAGAGGCTGACAAAGGAGAAGGCCGCCGGAGATGTAATCTTCTCACGCATCCAGACAGGATCATATCTGCCGGGATGGAGGCAGGGACAGGATTACCGGAAGAGTTACAGTTCTTCGCCGTTTTTCGGCGGGGCGGTGCTCGACTGTATCCATGAAATCGATCTTGCCCTCTGGTATTCAGGGCCGGCCGGGGTGATTGCATCCGCGTGTCTGCCAGCAAAACCGATCGGCCTCGAGACGGATGGTCTTGCAGAAATACTGCTTCAGCATGAATCGGGCTCATTGAGCAGTGTTCATCTGAACTTTATACAGAGGGACTATCGCCGCACCTCTCAGATCATATGCAGCGAAGGCACAATCTATTGGGATTTTGAGGACCGGTGCGTGAGGGTCTACGGTCCGGACGGAAGACTGCGTGATACCTGCCGCGAGCCGCAGGGATGGCAGATCAACCAGATGTATATCGACGAAATGGCCCACTTTCTTCATGCGGTCAATAGCTGCGAGCAGACGGTAAACCCCATTTCCGGTGGCGCCGCTTCCCTCGAAGTCGCCCTTGCGGTACGGCAGGCCTGCGGGAAGGGGGAGCGGCCATGAAGAGGGTTGCCGTCGTACAGGCCCGCATGGGTTCCAGTCGCCTGCCCGGCAAGGTGCTGAAAGACATACTGGGCCGGCCGATGCTTTATCATGTCGTCCGTCGTGCCCGGGCAGCGGATTTGGTCGACCTGGTCGTGGTTGCCACAACAGAAGCAGAAGCGGATGACGTTTTGGAAGCGTTCTGTGTCTCCGAGGGGATCCCCTGTTTTCGGGGAAGCGAAAACGATGTGCTTGACCGCTACTACCGGACAGCAAGATTTTTTGGCGCCGACGTAATCGTTCGTATCACTGCCGATTGCCCTTTGCTTGACCCTGCTGTAATTGACAGGGTTATCGACGTATTCCGGTCCGGGGAATACGATTATGTTTCAAATGCGCTTGAGCCGACGTATCCGGATGGTCTTGATACCGAGGTGTTCAGCATTGGCGCGCTTCAGCGGGCATGGGAGGAGGCCGGGTTGGTGTCTGAAAGGGAACACGTGACGCCCTATATCTGGAAGAATAAGTCAATCTTCAGGACTGCGGCGGTCAGACATACGGAGGATCTGTCCGGATTCAGATGGACGGTGGATGAGCCTGGGGACCTTGAGTTCGTCAGGCGGATCTATGCATATTTCGGGGCGGCGGACTTCGGAATGACCGACGTTCTCGAATTGTTGCAGAGGGAGCAGGGGCTGTCAGAGATCAACAGGGGACCAAGACGCAACGAAGGGTATGAGAAGTCGCTCAGGGCAGATGTCTTTAACTTCGGAGGCAAGGAATGAAAGGGACTGGACAGAGGCTCTACGAAAAGGCAAAGAAGAGGATACCCGGAGGGACCCAGCTTCTGTCGAAGCGGCCGGAGATGTTTCTGCCCGAACAATGGCCTGCATATTACAGCAAGGCCCGGGGCGTGGAAGTCTGGGACCTTGACGGAAACAGGTATACGGACATGAGCTATAACGGGATAGGCTCGTGCATACTGGGAGCAGCCGATCCCGATGTCGATGATGCAGTCAGGGCAGCGATCTCGACCGGCACGATGTCAACGTTGAATGCGCCGGAAGAGGTGGCCCTTGCCGATCTTCTCTGTGAGTTGCACCCGTGGGCCGGGATGGTACGCTATGCCCGCAGCGGAGGCGAGGCGATGGCCGTTGCGGTACGCATAGCGCGCGCCAGGACTGGTCGCGACAAGGTCGCCTTCTGCGGATACCATGGCTGGCACGACTGGTATCTCTCTGCGAACCTTGCTGAAGAGAGCGCCCTGGATGGACACCTGCTTTCCGGCCTTGATCCGGCGGGTGTGCCGAGGGGCCTGCAGGGAACGGTCTTCCCCTTTCGGTATAACGAGATAGATGAATTGGTCGCCGTGATAAAACAACATAGCGATGTCGCCGCTATTGTCATGGAGCCGATACGGAGCAGGGAGCCTGGGCCAGGGTTTCTCAGCGGCGTAAGGGAGATCGCAGAACATGCCGGGTGCGTCCTGATATTCGACGAGATAACGTCAGGGTTCAGGCTTGTGACCGGAGGGGCGCATCTTCTTTATGATGTCCGGCCCGATATCGCCGTGTTTGCAAAGGCGATGAGCAACGGCTATCCGATGGCCGCAGTGATCGGCACTGAAGATGTGATGCAGGCTGCGCAGAATACCTTCATCAGCAGCACGTACTGGACCGAAAAGATCGGACCTTCCGCAGCGCTTGCCACCATCAGGAAACACCGCCGATGCGATGTATCGTCTCACCTGAAAAGGATCGGGGCCATAGTGCAGCAGGGTTGGCGGGAGGCCGCGGCGCGTGCGGGCCTCGGCGTCGAGGTAAGCGGGATGCTGCCTCTGAGCCATCTCTCCTTTGTCGGTGACAAGACGCAGTCGGTGCGGACTCTTTTTACCCAGCTTATGCTTGAGAGGGGTTTTTTGGCGGCAAGCGGCTTCTATGCTACCTATGCCCACCAGGACCATCACATCGAGAAATATCTCAAGGCGGTAGAGGAGGTCTTTGTGATCCTGGCCGAGTCAATCGGAGAGGGGACCCTTACGGAAAAACTCAGGGGGCCGGTCGCGCACTCCGGTTTCCGGAGGCTTACCTGATGAATCTGCTGATCCGCGCCGATGCCAATGGCCGTGTCGGCACAGGACATGTGATGAGGTGTATGTCTTTTGCACAGGCATGGAAAGCAGAAGGAAGACATGTCCTGTTTGCGACCTGTTGCGACAATGAAAGTCTTCTCGACAGAGTCAGGGCAGAAGGCTTCAGTGTTAAGAGGCTTGGAAAAGGCGATGACGTCTCCGATACGATAGGCATCCTGGAAGATGAAGATATCGACTGGGTCGTTCTGGACGGATACCACTTCGGTCCGGACCATCACAGGGCGGTCAGGGACAGAGGACGAAAACTCCTCGTCATTGATGACTTCGCCCATCTCGATCACTACCATGCAGACATCGTCGTCAACCAGAACTACGGCGCCGAAAATTTTTTTTATGAATGCCAACCATATACAAAGGTCTTCGCAGGGACGGCATATGTTATCCTGAGGCGGGAGTTCCTGGCTTACAGGGACTTCGACAGAGTGGTTCCTGATATCGCCGACAGGCTCCTGATAACGATGGGCGGCGGTGACCGGGACAACCTCACTCTTAAGATCCTGAGGGCGGTGAATCTTGTCGACAGGCCGCTTCAGGTGAAGGTGGTGATAGGCTCCGGCAACCCTCACTGTGAGTCGATACGGCGTGAGGCCGGCAAAAGCCGGCACACCGTGGAAATTTTGACAGCGGTCAGTGATATGGCTCCGCTCATGGCCTGGGCGCACGCCTCGATCTCCGCAGGCGGGACAACGACCTGGGAATTGGCCTTCATGGGGCTTCCAAGTCTTCTCTGTATTGTTGCCGACAATCAGGAATCGTCCGTAAACTGTCTTGCCGGGAAAGGGATATGTTCTTCCTTGGGCTGGATATGCGACAGGTCCGAGGCTGAAATTGCGGGGCAAATAACGGATTTGTTAAGCGATACGGATAGGAGGGCCAGGATGTCTCAGGCAGCAGGGGAGCTTGTCGACGGCAGGGGAATGGAGCGGATTATCTGCGGGATGGCAGGCAACGGCACATTCTGCGGCGATTTCCACACCTTGCGCAGGGATATTGTCTCGGACGGTTTGACGTTCAGGAATTTCGTGAATCTTTCCGAGGAGGAAAAAGAGGTCGTCAGGGTGTCGAGAAACGCCGGCGAGATAAGGAAATGGATGTTCACGGACCATATAATATCAAAAGAGGAGCATCTGCGCTTTCTGGATCGGCTGAAAAACGATGCCAGGAACTTTTACTGGCTGGTCCTGGCGGGTGATCGGCCGGCAGGCGTAGGAAGCTTCCAGAACGTGAATTTCCGTGCCGGGACAGGGGAGCTCGGCATCTACGCTATTGAAAAAGGCCGGGGAAAAAATATAGTCAGGCAGCTCATCTACGTCTGGTTTGACTTGTGGAAGATGAATACGTTAAGGTGTGCGGTCCTGGAAGGTAACGGGCGGGCTCGCAATTTATACAGGGAAAACGGTTTTGAGGAGGAGACAACGTCAGGGTTTATTCGCAGGGAAGGCGAAGAAAGAAAGGTCATATACATGTCGCTTTGCAGAGACGAAAGGAATCCTCGTCCTGCCGCGGAGCGGATCTGTTGAGGATTAATCAAAGCCTTATCGGGGCAGGACACCCTGTCTTTATCATCGCCGAGATGTCTGCCAATCACAATCAGGACTTCGATCAGGCAGTACGGCTGCTTCACGCAGCAAAAGAGGCCGGTGCAGATGCTGTCAAGCTGCAGACGTATACTCCCGCGACCCTGACGATAGACTGTGACAGTGATTTTTTCAGGATAGGAAAAGGGACGATATGGGAAGGCGAGACACTTTACGGCCTTTATGGGAGGGCGTACACGCCCTGGGAATGGCAGCCGAAGCTTAAGAGGCTGGCTGAAGAGATCGGGATAGTGCTTTTTTCGAGTCCCTTTGACGTCACCTCGGTGGATTTTCTTGAAAAGATGGATGTTCCCGCCTACAAGATCGCATCTTTTGAGCTTGTTGACCTGCCGCTGATCAGGAGCGTAGCGAGGACCGGCAAGCCGCTGATCATGTCGACCGGCATGGCCTCTCTTTCGGAGATAGACGAGGCGGTCTGCGCCGCCAGGGAAGAGGGAAACCGGCAGATTGCTCTTCTTAAGTGCACAAGCGCATATCCTGCAAGGCCCGAGGACATGAACCTCCGGACGATTCCCCATCTGGCGGAGGCCTTTGACGTGCCGGCCGGTCTTTCCGACCACACTTCCGGTATCGCTGCAGCTGTCGCCTCGGTCGCCCTGGGCGCATGCATCATTGAAAAGCATCTTACCCTGTCGAGGTCTGTGCAGGGGCCCGACAGCGCCTTCTCGCTCGAACCGGAAGAATTCAGTGCGATGGTCGAGGCGGTACGAACGACAGAGAAGGCCATTGGGCGTATCAGGTACGGCGAGACGAAGGATGAGGCTGCAAGCCGTGTTTTCCGCAGGTCGCTTTTTGTGGTGGAGGACATGAGGGCAGGCGAACCGTTCACCGGCAAAAACGTACGCTCCATAAGGCCGGGATACGGGCTTCATACGCGCTATCTGGAGGAGGTCATGGGCAGGACCGCCCGTACGGACATCAGCCGCGGCACCCCCCTGACCTGGGACCTGATAGGGTGACTATTATGAACTACCGGAGGCAGAAGACATGAAAAGGTGCAGCAACTGTGTCCTTCCGGAGACGCATGAGACTATCCATTTCGATGATCAGGGCGTCTGCAATATCTGTCGCCAGCATGAATTCAAGCAGGCGGCGATAGACTGGGACTCTAAGAAAAAGGAACTGGATGAACTGATAGCTTCCTATCGGGGCAGGTATGATTATGACTGCATTGTCCCTTTCAGCGGCGGCAAAGACAGCACCTGGACCCTTTATTATCTCGTCGCGCATTATGGGCTTAAGCCCCTTGTGGTGCGGTTTGACCACGGCTTCCTCAAGCCGGCGGTGCTTGAAAATACCACACGCATCATACGGAAGCTGGGGGTGGATTTCCACCATTTCACACCGGACTGGAAGGTGGTCCGGAAGCTGATGCTTCAGTCTTTCCTTGAGAAGGGGGATTTCTGCTGGCATTGTCATACCGGCATCTTCGCATACCCGATGTGGGTGGCGATCCGCTATAATGTCCCCCTTGTTTTCTGGGGGGAACCCTCTGCCGAATATACCGCGTATTACACCTATGACCAGCCCGAGGAAGTGGACGAGAAGCGTTTCAACAGGTTTGTGAATCTGGGGATTACAGCGCGCGACATGATCGTGCGGCTTGAAGGCGCCGTAGATGAACGTGACCTCAGACCTTTCACCTACCCTCCGCTGAAGGAGTTGCGAAAGATCAATTACCGTTCTGTCTGTCTCGGCTCCTATGTGCCCTGGGACGTAAAAAAACAGGTGGCGGTCATCAGGGAAGAACTGGGCTGGCAGGGGGATCAGGTCGAAAATGTCCCTCCCGAATATGATTATGAAAAGATCGAGTGCCATCTGCAGGGCGTGAGGGACTATATTAAATTCATCAAGAGGGGATACACTCGTCCTTCTCATCTGGCGTCCATCGATATCCGTAACGGAAGGATGACAAGGGAAGACGGCCTCAGGATGGTCGAGGAATATGAGGGGAGGCGCCCGCCGAGCCTCGAGCTCTTTCTCGAGTTCACAGGCCTGACTGAAGAGGAGTTTCTCGAGATAGCGATGAGCCATGCGGTCTCGCCGTACGAACATGACCCGTCGCACGTCCGTGAGGGCAGCAGGACACATGACTTCACGCAATGGCCGCGCCATGGCGCCATGCCCCGGGAAGAGGCCGAGGTCCAGCTGAAGAGGTGGCTCAGGAGAAGATGACCGGCATAGTCGATTACGGCATGGGAAACCTCCTTTCCGTTTTTAATGCGTTTGAGATGGCGGGGGGGAACGCCTTTATCTGCAGTCGTCCGGAAGAGCTGCAAAAGGCGGAGAGGCTCGTCCTGCCAGGTGTCGGTGCCTTCCGGGACTGCATGCGCAATCTGACTGAAAAAGGTTTTACAGAGGTCCTGGACGACTACGTCAACCGGCTCTGCAGGCCGGTCCTCGGGATATGCCTCGGCATGCAGGCCATGGCCAGAAGAGGTTTCGAGGGAGGAGAGTTCCGGGGCCTCGGATGGTTCGATGCCGACGTCGTGCGCCTCAGGCCGTCGGACCCGTCCCTGCGCGTTCCCCAGATCGGCTGGAATGATGTGTCGTGGCGTACAGGCAGTGACCTCTTCGGGGGGCTTCCCCAGTCCTGCGATTTCTATTTCGTCCATTCCTACTACATGAAATGCAGCGACGACAGGGACGTGGAAGCATCGTGCGATTACGGGGGTGAGGTGACCGCAGCAGTAAGGAAGAACAATGTTTTTGCCACTCAGTTCCACCCCGAAAAGAGCCAGGACCACGGGCTGAAGATGATAGCGAATTTCCTGGGATGGAGGCCCTGAGACGGTCATGCTGAAGCGCCGTCTTATCCCGAAGCTCCAGATGAAGGAAAGCAGGACAGGGATGTCGTCCCGGATGGTGCTTGTGACAACCATACGTTTTGGCGAGGCCGTGGAGATAGGCGACCCTGTTTCACAGGCAAAGATCTATGAGGCACAGGCGGCCGACGAGTTGATCTTTCTGGACCTCGACGCATCCTCGGATAACAGGGAGACCATGCTGGGCGTGATCCGGGAGGCGGCTGAAGAGATCTTTATGCCCTTTACCGTCGGCGGCGGCGTGAAATCGGTGGCCGATTTCAGGAACCTTCTGCTGGCAGGTGCCGACAAGGTGAGCATCAATACCGCTGCAGTCGAGACGCCTGACCTGATAGAGAGGGCCTCCGACGTCTTCGGATCGCAGTGTGTTGTCCTCAGTATCGATTACAAACGGATCGAAGGGGGCGGATATCGCGTCTGGACAAGGGGCGGCAAGGTCGAGACGGGTCTTGATCCGGTCAGGTGGGCTGTTGATGGCGAAAGGCGCGGAGCTGGGGAGATACTGCTTACCTCCATCGACCGCGACGGGACGCGCACAGGCCTGGACCTCGAGCTTACAAGGATGGTTGCAGAGAGCGTTTCGATCCCGATCATAACCTCGGGTGGTGCGGGCGTGGCTGCCCACTTTGTGGATGGATTCCTGGCAGGGAAGGCAGACGCTGTCTCGGCCGGGACATATTTTTGCTTCAGGGATGAAAACCCGATGCAGACGAGGTCCAGGATAAAAAACGCAGGGATACCTGTCCGCCTGCACACATGACGAAATGAAGATCACAAACCGCATGAAAAGGCTGCCCGTAATCAGCACCGCCCGGCTGGTACTTCGTGACATTGAGTTGTCTGACATAACAGAAGATTATCTGGCGTGGCTCAACGATCCGGAGACAACGAAGTATCTCGAGATCAGGTTTACTCCCCAGACCATGGAAGACGTTCGTGAATACGTTACATCCAAACTGCGGGATACGGTAAATACAAAGCATTTCGGTGTTTACGACTCAGGCGGAAACCGCCTTGTCGGGACGGTCACGCTGCCGGTGATCAATATGCATCACCGGTACGCCGATATCTCTTTTGTGATCGGCCACCCTGAGGCCACGGGCAGGGGATACGCCACAGAGGCTGTGCATGCTGTCGTCTACTATGCGTTCAGAGTCTGCGGTCTTTCCAAGCTCTGGGCCGGCTATTATGACGGACATGCGGCTTCAGCGAGGGTCCTTGAAAAAAACGGGTTCACCATAGAGGGAAGGATGAAAAAGAAACTGATAAATCACGACGGCGAGCGGGTTGACCACATACTCGTCGGCCTTCTTGCTGCTGATTTCAAGCCGGACAAGGGACTCCTTGGAGAGGTGAACGATGAGTAGACTTGCAATCTTCGGCGGCACGCCGGTTCTTGACAGGCCATTGCCGGTCTATGGTGCCATGGGAGCTGAAGAACTCGAAACAGTCGGCAGGGTGGTCAAGTCGGGCTGCCTCTCGGGTTTTTACGGAAGCTGGGGAGAAGAGTTTTACGGCGGCCCGATGGTTCGGGCATTTGAAGAGGACTGGTGCAGAAAATTCCGCGTGAAGCATGCAGTCTCCGTCAACTCGGCGACCTCAGGGCTCTTCGCAGCCATGGGCGCCATCAACATTGGCCCGGGAGACGAGGTGATAGTGCCTCCTTATACGATGTCTGCCACCGCAATGGCCCCCCTTATCTACGGAGGCATCCCGGTCTTTGCGGACATAGACCCTGACACCTTCTGCCTTGATCCGAAGGCTGTTCGCAGGGCAATCACGGCCCGCACAAAGGCGATACTCGCGGTCAACCTTTTCGGGCACCCTGCTCCGCTCAAAGAGCTGCGGAGCATTTCAGAGGATGCCGGTCTGAAACTGGTCGAGGACAACGCCCAGGCCCCCCTGGCCCAGGAGGACGGCTGTTATGCGGGTACCGTAGGGCATATCGGGGTCTTCAGTCTGAACTACCATAAGCATATCCATACGGGTGAAGGCGGTGTCTGCGTAACGAACGACGGCGAACTTGCCGCGCGGCTCCAGATGATCCGCAACCATGCCGAAAATATCGTTGAGCCCCTCGGGGTGTCCGATATCACCAACATGGTCGGTTTCAATTTCAGGATGACGGAGTTGAGCGCTGCGGTAGGCATCGAGCAGTTGAAAAAGATCGAGGGGCACGTAGGAAGTCGGCAATTGCTTGCAGAGGCCCTGACGGATGGGATCACCGGCCTCGATGGACTGACTGCGCCGGTTGTCCGTCCCGGCTGCAGGCATGTCAGCTATGTATGGGCGATGCGAGTTGATGAGGCTGTACTTGGCGTGTCGCGTTCCAGATTCAGCGAGGCACTGGCCGCAGAGGGCTTTCCTCATTTTACGGGGTATACCCGGCCGCTGTACCTGCTGCCGCTCTTCCAGAAAAAGACGGCGATAGGCCGTGACGGTTTTCCCTTCAATCTTTCCCGCGTGAGCTATGAAAAGGGCATCTGCCCGGTCGTCGAACGCATGTACGAGAGAGAGCTCCTCTGTTTCGAGACGTGCGCGTACGATGTCGATGAAGACAGGAAGGGCCTCCTGGTTGAGGCGCTGAGGAAGGTGCATGAACACCGGCGGGAGCTGTCCGAAAAGGCATAGATCAAAAACGGCATGAAGCGCGTGGTTGCGAGTATAGAGGCGAGGATGGGATCTTCGAGATTGCCCGGCAAGGTTCTTGCCGATATTTGCGGTGTCCCGGCACTCACCAGACTCTCAAGGAGACTCCGAAGATGCAGGAGGCTCGACGGTATCATTCTGGCGACGTCCGTGTCGCCTGCCGACGATGCCCTTGAGAGGTGGGCGGTTTCCGAGGGGATGGAGGTCTACCGCGGCAGCGAAGAGGATGTGCTTTCACGGGTTGTAGGGGCGCAGCGGAAGATGGGCTCGGACGTTGTTGTTGAGATAACCGGCGACTGCATCCTTCTTGACCCGGAGATAATCGACCTGGGTATAGAGACGTTCGTGGAAAATGATTGCGATGTAGTCACAAACGCAAGGAAACCGTCATTTCCGATGGGTGTCGACGTGCAGGTCTATCGGCTCAGAGATCTTGAGGAGGTTGAACGTACCGTCACAGACCCGGCCGTCAGAGAGCATGTCTCCCTTTTCTTCTATGAACACCCGGAAAAATACCGCATCATACACCTGCGTGCGCCTGCCAGGTGGCAGGCCCCTGAGTTCCGTTTTCAGCTTGACTATCCCGAAGACCTGCGCTTTATCACCGAGATATACAGGCGGCTTGAACCTGAATTCGGCGACGCATTCGGCATAGAGCAGATAATGTCGCTGATCGCAAAAGAGCCTGCTTTGCCGGAAATAAACCGCCACTGCGCAGAAAAGCCGGCACGATGAGCGCTTCGAGGCTGAGGACGGTCATCATCGGGTTTGGCAGGGTAGGGGCCGGTTACGCGGATGATCCTGTCATGGCGAAGCATTATCCGTACGCCACGCATGCGCAGGTACTCTCCGATCACCCGGCTTTTGCATGGGAGGCGGTAGTCGACCCCTCTGACGATGCCCTGGAACTTGCCCGCAGCCGATGGGGCATCGGGCTTGCGGTCCATAGCACTGAAGAACTCGCCGAACTCTGCCGGCCTGAGGTCGCGGTTATCGCCACTTCTCCGGAAAGCAGAATGGACATAATTGACCGTCTTCCGGGGCTGCGTGCCGTGCTTGTGGAAAAGCCGCTCGGCAGGACCACGGAGGAAGGCAGGACCTTCCTTGAACAGTGCAGGGGCCGCGGGATAAAATGCCAGGTCAATTTATGGAGGCGGGCCGACCAGCTTTTCAGGAGATTAGCGCTGGGAAGACTCCGGGAGATGATAGGAGAGCCCCAGGCGGCGTTCGGCGTTTACGGTAACGGTGTTATCAACAACGGGACGCATATGGTGGATTTCGTACGCATGTTGCTTGGAGAGGTGGAAGCGATCCAGACGGTGGAGGGCGCGCCCCCCTATCATGAGGGGCCCCTTGCGGGCGATAGTAATATCCCTTTTGTGCTCCGCCTTCGAAGCGGACTGACGGTGATGATGCAGCCGGTATCCTTCAGACATTTCCGGGAAAACAGCCTCGACATCTGGGGGGAGAGGGGTCGTCTATCGATCATGCAGGAGGGACTCGGCGTTTACTATTACCCCCGTCTTCAAAACAGGGCGATGAAGGATGAATGGGAGATAGCCTCTGACAGGCCCGAGTTCCTTGATTCAACGGTGGGAAAGGCCTTTTACTCCATGTATTCGAACCTGGCCGAAGCGGTATCGGGAAAAGCGCAGTTGTGGAGTACCGGGGAGTCCGCGCTCATCACTGCAGGGCTTATCGAAGAGATAACTGCCATGCAGCGTCGCCGAAGGGGCGACCACCGGACGGTACTGTGAAGACCGATGTACTGATATACGTCGAGGACCCGGGTGCGGCAAATTATGTGGCCGGGCTTCCGGGGGCGCTGGTATCCCGCGGCATTACCGCGACCCTTCTTGCTGCGGGACATGCGGTAGAATATCTCAGAGGTCGAGGGGTCGAGGTGGAGACATTTCACGAGGGCGCTTCTGCTGTTGAGATTCTCTCTGCCTTTTCTCCCAGACTTCTCGTCGTCGGCACTTCCGAAAACGAAGACACGATCGGATTGCGTCTTGTGGAGGCGGCCAGGTCTTTAGGCATAAGGAGTGCGGCAGTGGTGGATGCCCTGTCGAATAGCGCATATCGTTTTCGGGGAAAGGGAAAAGACCCACTCGGTTTTGCGCCCGACCTGCTTTTCCTGCCCGATAGGTTGACGAAGGATACCTATGTTTCGCTCGGTTATCCCGGAGCAAATGCGGTGGTCTGCGGTCATCCGCACTACGATGAGGTCCTTGACGCCGCCGAAAGGCTGGCGAATATGGACAGGGCCGCATTGAGATCCGCACTTTTTCCGGGGGCTGCCGAAAGCGGCACGGTGATCGTTTTTGTCTCTGAGGTCTCGACAGGACTCAATGAGGCACAATACCGGCGGTCTGCTGATTATACACTGACAGGAAGGGGAAAAAGCGAAGGGCGAACGGAGATTGTGATCGAAGAGTTCCTCGATGCAGTTCGCCTTATGAAACAGAGACCCACTCTTGTGCTTCGGCTCCACCCCAAGAATACGTCTGAAGAATTCTCCGGCTACCTTCGTGAATTCGACCAGGTAAGCGGTGAGGGAGATCCCCTGGCACTTGTGTATGCTGCCGATTTGGCGGTCGGCATGAGCAGCATGCTTCTCATGGAGGCTGCGGTCATGGGCAGGCCCACACTTTCGATACTGCCCCGCGCTTCGGAAAGAGACTGGCTGCCGAGCATCCGCATGGGCCTGACCCGGTGCGTGACCTCGCGTGAGGAGCTCAGGAGCGCTCTGAGAGACGAAATTGATTCCCTGCTCGGCCCCCGGGTTTCCGCCGGCGAGGACATTGTGGCGGGTTCCCTGATGAGGACCTCTGATCTGATTGCCGGCCTTCTGGAGTCGCCACTGGCCGCGACTGACGACGGCGACAAGGTTTAGTACCATGAACATGGCGATCACAGGTATTATAGATACGGCACGTCTGAGGATAATTCCTTTTTCGGAAGAGTATCTTACGCAGGACTATGTCGGATGGCTTAACGACCCTGAAGTCGTCCGCTACAGCGAGCAGAGGTTCAAGGCGCATACCATCGAATCGTGCAGGGAATACATGTGCTCTTTCGAAGGTACACCGAACTATTTCTGGGCGGTCGTTGAGCGTCAGCAGGGACTCGGTCATATAGGGAACATGAACGCCTATCTGAATGAGACCCGGACGGTCGCCGACGTAGGGATACTGATCGGTGAAAAAAAGGCGTGGAGGCAGGGCTACGGGCTGGAGGCGTGGGACGGCGTCTGCCGGTGGCTTTTCGCTTCAGGGGTGCGGAAGATAACAGCCGGGGCGCTTTCGGAAAACGCCGGGATGGTCGACCTTATGAGGCGTGCAGGCATGGTGGATGAGACGCCCATGCAGTCACCGCCCGGGGGCAGGTCTTCCGGTATTGTTCGGATGGCCCTGTACAGGAAATGAAACGATATCGGGCTAAACAGCCTGGCTTATTATTGTCGAGCAATTACGAGGTGGCAGGAAATGTCAAAAAGGAATAGGCAGCTTTTTGAGCGGTTGAATTATTGCATTCGCTGCTGCATCCCGGAAACGGAAGAGGGCACATTATACGATGAAATGAACGTGTGCAAGGCATGTCAGTCGTCCGAACAGAAGATGCATATCGACTGGGCCGAGCGTGAACGTCAACTAAAGAGGATATTTGCTGAGGCGCGAAGGAAGGCCTCAAGCGGGTATGACTGCGTTTTGCCGATCAGCGGCGGGAAAGACAGCATGTTTCAGGCGCATGTCCTGGTCAACGTTTACGGGATGAAGCCTCTTGCCGTCACTTTCAATCACAACTGGTACAGTGAAACGGGCTGGTATAACCTTACAAACCTCCTTGAGACCTTCAACCTGGACCACATCATGTTTACGCCGAACCGCGGCCTTGTAAACCGTCTGGCAAGTAAATCCCTTTCCTCGATAGGCGACCCCTGCTGGCACTGCCACAGCGGCTGCGGCTCGTTCCCTCTTCAGGTCGCAGTGAAATTCAGGATACCCCTTCTTGTGTACGGCGAAAGCGCATCCGAAGGACACGGCCTTGCCACATATTATGAGCCTGTGAAATACGACCGCGAATACTTTACGAAGATCTCGGCAAAGAAGAGGCCCGAGGAAATGGTATGCGAAGACATCTCCGGAAAGGATGTTTCGCCCTTCCGGCTGCCTTCCCAGGAGGAATGCGAAGAGGCGCAGGTGACCGGCATCCATCTGGGTGATTACATATTCTGGGACGACGAAAGGCAGACGGAATTTGTGAGGGATGTGTACGGCTGGCGCGAAACGCAGATGGAAAACAGCTATAAGAGGTACAAGAGCGCCGAATGCGTAATGGCGGGCATGCATGACTTTACGTGTTATCTGAAACGAGGGTACTGCAGGGCCACGAGCCAGGGCGCCGTCGATGTACGAAACGGCCTGCTTACGAGGGAGGAGGCCTTCGGCCTTATCTCCCGGACCGACCCGGTAAGGCCCGAGGCGCTCGATTATTTTCTGGAGATCACCGGGATGACGGAGGAGGATTTCTACAGGGTGATGGAGGCGCTGCGGCTGCCTCATCTGAGGGGCTTTGAGATGCCGGTTCTTCCGAAGGAGAGGCCGAACGAAGAACGGATACTTCCGTTCAGTCGTCAGCTTATCGAGCGGCTCAGGAGCAGGTCCCTGCCGTTTTATGAAATCGACCGGACTGACGCCGAACTTCCGCAGGGCGGAAAGGCAGAAATCTCAGACGAACTGGGAATGAGCGGCAGGCAGATAGTCGCCGCGATACTGAGGAAGGAGTTATCGCCGACAGAGGTTGCCAGGGCCTGCATAAAAAGGATCGAAGGTATGGATCGCCGGGTAGAGGCGTTCGAGACCTTTGATCCGGAATATCTTCTCAGGCAGGCCGCGGAAGCCGAGGCCCGACTGGCGGCAGGCTCTCAGGCGAGAATTCTCGAGGGTGTGCCTGTCGGGGTGAAGGATGTCTTCAACACCCGGGAGTTGCCGACCCAGATGGGAAGTCCTATATGGAGGGGGTTCAGTCCCGGAAACGACGCGCGGACCGTCTTCAATATCAGACGGGCCGGCGGCGTAGTGGCGGGCAAGACAGTCACAGCGGAATTTGCGGTGCACACCCTTGGCAAGACTCTCAACCCGCACGATATATCGAGGACGCCGGGGACATCCTCAAGCGGTTCAGCGGTCGCTACGGCCCTCGGCATGGTGCCCATCGCCTTGGGGACCCAGACTGCCGGCTCGATCGTACGTCCGGCGAGTTTCTGCGGCGTCTACGGTTACAAACCTTCTTTTGGACTGGTGCCGCGCACAGGCGTGCTCAAGACAACCGACAGTCTTGATACCATCGGTTTCTTTACCACATACTTTGAGGATATCGAGACCGTCTTTGAGGCGATAAGGGTGCACGGGAAAAACTATCCTGTGAGCGATGCAGCCCTGAATGATCCGGCACGCAGGAACAAACCCCGGGAGCGGCCCTGGCGCATCGCTTTTTTTCAGACCCATGTCTGGGACGATGCCGAGCATTATGCCCGGGAAGCGATCACGGAATGGCTTGGAAGGCTTTCGGCTGAAAGGATAGATATCATAGAGGTGGATACCCCGGAGATGATGAAGCGGGCCCACGAGATACATGCGACTATCTATGACTGTGCCCTTGCGTATTATTTCAAGGATGAGGCTGAAAAGAAGGAACTCGTTTCCCCGATCATGTATGAACTGATCGAAAACGGACGCAGAGTCACCAGGAGCCAGTATCATCAGGCCCTCAGGGACCAGGAAGAACTCATTCATCTTGTAGACGACATCATGACAGGGTACGACGCGGGCGTCTCTCTCAGCACCGCCGGGGAGGCTCCGTTACGCGAGCAGAGAGAGAAACCCGATCCGGCCCTCATATGGAACCTGTCTCATCTGCCTACGATGAGCGTTCCGGCATTCCGGGCCCCCTCCGGCCTTCCTTTCGGCGCACAGATATTTTCCCGAAAGTACAACGATTACCTCCTGCTGGGTTTTGCCTCTTATCTGCGGGAAAGAAACATGATACCCGGGGCCTCAAATCCTCTGGTGAGTCTTGCGGGGAGACATGTCTAAGGCCGGCACCGGGGTCGGCCTCCTTTCACAGGGCAGGCGTTATCTGTCTGCGCGGCTCACGGCCGCGCGGCAGCGGTTCCTGACGCGTGCATCAGATGCGGAGAAAGAATTTATCGAGATGAACAGAACTTTCTGGGAAGGATATGCCGGGAAGGCGTGTGCCCCTTCCTCCGGGTTTATCTTCGTGCGTCCCGAGCAGTATCCGCTTATCCTGGTGGGCAATGCGCAGATAAGCTCTTTTATCGCGGTCGAGAAGAATCTCGGACAGATCTTCCTTATACCCGACAGACACCGCAAACAGATGATGAGGGTGCTTGGAACCTTTCCCGGGGCCGAGTTCATTTTCCAGGATGATCCGGAAATTGCGCGGCTGAGGGAAAAAAGCAGGGATAAGACCCGGGAGATTCTGTCTAAGGTAAAGACGCCGGAAGAAATACTTGAGATCGAGATCAACGGTATGACGGTGGGCGACCTGATCTACGACAATTATCTCGCCGCAGGATATGCGACCGTAAGGGAGATAGACCGGGCACTTCTTTCGGGGATCGTCCAGGAGACGCTCTATCAGTATGAACTCGTGGAACATATCGTCAGACGCCGCAGGATCGAAATGGGTTTTACCAGTCATATGGTCGGTATCGCAGGCGGTGTTTTCTCCCGGTATCTGCTTCGAAGCGGTATCGAGGTCTGGGAGCGCGAAAGCACCCTTAAGAAACACTGTTCCTATGAATCGGCCTTTGAGACTTCCCGTGACCCGGACCGAAGATATATAGACTATATGAGGATGCACAGGGATTATTTTCTTCCGCTTGCGGAAAACTGTATCATGGAAAGGCTCTGCAATATAAAGATCAATCCAAACGACCGGTTGGCCTATGCGGAAGAGAAGCGGGTCTTTGAAT
This sequence comes from Thermodesulfovibrionales bacterium, assembly GCA_033853975.1. Lineage (GTDB taxonomy): Bacteria > Nitrospirota > Thermodesulfovibrionia > Thermodesulfovibrionales > UBA6898 > JAWOKY01. The sequence continues at coordinate 27,827 of JAWOKY010000013.1, read as the reverse complement.
CACGTGATGAGTTCTGTCTGCATTACGGTCTTGATCCGTCACGGAAGAACGTCTTTGTGATGCTCCATGCCTTCAATGATTTCCCGCACACGTACGGCGGAATGATCTTCAGGGACTTTTACGAGTGGTTCACCGCGGTGCTTGAGATCGCAAGGGAAAAGCCGGATGTCAACTGGATATTCAAAGACCACCCCTATGCGAAGTATTATCCGACGAAGGACCTTGATATGAAGTCTGTCTTTGAGGGGATCGATCTTCCGAACGTCGTATACTTCGATGAACATGAAAATTTCAACACGTCGTCGCTTCGGTATGTGGCAGATGCGCTGCTGACATGTATCGGGACAGCCGGGCTTGAGTATTCCTGCTTCGGCGTGCCCTGCATACTGGCCGGAAGATGCTGGTACAGCGGTTTCGGCTTCACCCTGGAGCCCCGTACGGCTGGAGAATTCAGGGCGATGCTCGATGATATTCATAACCTGCCGAGGCTGGATCAGGACCAGATCGAAACGGCGAAGCTGTTTGCGCTGTTTATTTTCGACATGGTTGAAGTGACAAACTTCGCGGACCCGTTCAGTACTGTCTGCACCTTCGACATCGACGAGCAGTTCGGACTGACCCCTGAGAGGATTTTTGAAACCATCGTGGCAAAAAGACGGAAGAGCGGGAAAGAAGAATGTGAAAAATACATCAGGGACTTAAGAGAGTTCGTCGTCAATACCGACTTTGTCCAGTACGTGGATCTTGAAAAGTGCAGCCGCTTTCGTGACGTCATCTGTCGGGATGCTCGATGCGGGAGCGAAACGGTTGCCCTGGGGGGAAAATGCCGGTAAATCCGTCTCATGCCTATGCACGGGGAAGGATATTCAGAGACAGGGGGCCTTCTTTCGGTTTTTCGATTGTCCGCAGATTGTTTGACTGGTTCGAGGACCAGCAGGCGGCCCTGGTATGGGAATCATTCAGGAAACACAGTTCGATGGGAAACGACTGTTATCTCGGCCCCAATGCATGGTGCACCAATTATGGCAAGCGCGAAGACATTACGCTCGGCAACCAGGTGTACTGCAGGGGTATTTTGCGATGCGGCACGAGGGGGGCAGGGCGCATCCTGATCGGCGACGAGGTCTATATCGGCGACGACAGTATCATAAGCTCCGAAAGCAGGGTGGAGATAGGCCTGCGTACCATGATTTCACACGGCGTCCATATATTCGATACCACCGGTCATCCGGTGGATGCCGCCATGAGGGAACAGGACTGGCTGGTCGTCAGGGGGAAGATGCCGGGACCGAGGCCCGTGGTTGACTCAAGCCCTGTCCATATAGGCAGGCGTGTGTGGCTCGGTTTTAATTGCGTAGTGATGCGTGGTGTTACGATAGGAGATAATGCGGTTGTCGCAGCGTGTTCGGTTGTGGTCGATGACGTGCCTCCGGACACGGTCGTTGCCGGCAATCCTGCGAGAATTGTGAAGAGGCTTTCGGAGGATATGGCTGCCGCCGCAGATGAGGGGAAGGGTCCAGGATGATGAAGAAGATCATAAGGTCGGGGATCGGTCGTCTGAAGTCCCTCGGGAGGAGACAGCCCCTCTGGAGCCAAAAGGCTACACTCGCAATTGAGGTCAGCGGGGCGTGCAACCTGCGCTGTCCCATGTGCTCCTATCCCCACATGAAGCGCAGGAAGGGCTTCATGGACTGGCAACTTTTTGAGAAGATCGTCGCAGATACCGCATCGAACGGACACGGCATAGCGTCACTGCATTTCTTCGGCGAGCCGCTTCTCTGGCCGCACATAGTGAAGGGCGTGGCGCTGCTTTCAGAAAATGGGATGTTCCCCAGGATAAGCACAAACGGAATGCTCCTGACCGGAGAGATGGCCCGGCAGCTTCAGGACGCGGGCCTGAAAGAGATAATGGTAACGATTGATACCCTGATGCCGGAGGCCTATCCGATGATCAGAGCGGGCGGCGATCTGGCCGTTGTACGGAAGAACATCCACGATGCGCTTGATTCAGCCCCAAAGCTGCTTTTAAGCGCACAGTTCATGCCCTCCAAATACAACCAGGATGAGAAAGAGGAAGATTTTTACGATGAATTCGGTCGTCGCCCGAATTTCAGGGTTGAGCCGTGGTTTGTTATCCGCATGAACAAGGGAGACAATATCAGCCGTGGACTGTCCCACAGTCCCGACGAGGTGGATAAGCGGCTGTGCAACAAGATTTTCGACCGCGTTGACGTCCTGTGGGATGGGACAACAGTATTGTGCTGTCTAGATGCCGAAGGCACGCTCGTGACCGGCGATCTCAACCGAAACTCGATCCTGTACAGCTGGCTTGGGCCCAGGGCGATGGCCCTCCGCAAGAAGATACTGAACGGCCGATGGACGCAGCTGGATACCTGTGTCCAATGTGCGGCTGATCATATACCGATGGAAACGGACAACGACAGCTGGCGGCTCAAGAATCCGCCCCGGCCGCTTCCGCCCAGGCATGGAAGGCTGTTGAAGGAGATCGAGAGTCTTGGGGACTTCGATGAAAAAAACGGGAGATGGACAAAGGTGAAGAAAAGATGATATCGGTTGAAGGATTGGTCGCGAGGTTTATGGAGGGGAGGGACCGGCGGAGGCGCCGCTCTGACATAAAGGCGTATATGCAGGGCGGAAGGAGGCCATGGTCTGCAGGCTACCATGAATGCAAATTCGATTTTATACGCACTGTCCTTGCTGACAGCTCGCGGATGGAGCTTTTCCGGACGATGAAGCCCCTTCCGGGAAATTTCGGCTATGGTTTCGATGAGCGTGTTGTTGAATATCCCTGGACCATTTCGCGCCTCTCGGAGGGCGCGGGGAAGCTGCTTGACGCAGGCTCTGTATTCAATTATCGGGAGATCGTCGAGCACCCGAAGATATCGAAGAAGCATTTTACCGTTATGACCCTTGCCCCTGAGACCCACGCCTTCTGGCAAAAGGGCATCTCCTATCATTACGGAGACCTGCGTGAACTTCCCTTCAGGGATGAATGGTTCGATGAGGTGATCTCGCTTTCCACCCTTGGTCATATCGGCATGGACAACAGGATGTACACAAGGGAAACCTCACACGGAGAGATAGGCCTTGAGGCCGGGAAGGCCGTAGGAGAGCTTATCAGGGTCCTGAGGCCCGGGGGCAGGTTCCTCGCCTCTGTCGTATTCGGCAGACACCAGCTCATCGACTGGAAGGATGGCTCGCCCTTTGCGGAACAGTTCGACAGCGCGCTTCTTGAGAGTCTTCTTGCGGCGTTTTCGGGATGCGGGCGGGTCGCTGCATATTTCTATAAGTACGACGAGAAGGGGTGGAACGTCTGCAGAGAGGAAGACTGCCGGGACCTCGAATATTTCAATGTCCATACCGCAAAGTCCTTTGCCCCCGACAATGCGGCGGCTGCGCGTGCCGTTGCCCTGATCGATGTCGTCAAGTAGACCGAATTGGCACTAGTCAATAACAGACCTTCTCGCAATGTATGTGATCTTGTCGTGCCGCGCGATCTCTGCTGCGGCTGCGGGGTCTGCGCCGGCGTCTGCCCTGCAGGTGCGTTAACGATCAGGTGGAATTCCTACGGCGAGTACGTCGCCTCGGAGGTGACGGGCAGATGCACGGACTGCGGCCTGTGCCTGAGAATATGTCCTTTCGCGGCAAAGGATGAAGACGAAACTACACTGGCGGAGAGGGAGTTTGGCAGTCAGGATGGCGTAAGACGCGACAGTGTGACGGGTCTGTATCTGGACACTTTCTCCGGCTATTCCATGGTCGACAACCACCGCAGCCGGGGGGCAGGGGGAGGAACGGCAACGTGGTTTCTCGAAAGGCTCCTCAAAAGCGGCGCGGTCGACGGTGTCTGCTGTGTTGGGCCAAACGAAGACCCCGATCTCCTTTTCCGGTTTTCGATCGTCGACTCCGTAGACAGGCTTCGCAGTTCTTCGAGGTCGGCCTACTATCCCGTGGAGCTTTCGGGGGTCATTTCCGAGATGCTGAACAGGGAAGGGAGATACGCAGTCATCGGCCTGCCATGCGCGGTAAAGGGACTGCGGCTTGCCATGCTCCACAGGAAAGACCTGCGAAAGAGGATAGTTGCTGTGGGTGGACTTGTCTGCGGGCAGCAGAAGAGCAGGTTCTTTGCGGAATATCTGTGCGCCCTCTCGGGCGGAGACCCCGCAAGGATGACGTCTGCTGTCTTCAGGGTGAAAGACCCGGCAAGGCACCACCTTGACCACAGGTTTGAGTTCACCTGCGAATCGGCCAATGGGAGGGTGAAGGGCCATATATATCAGTCCGAAGGGATGTCTTCACTTTGGGGCAGGGACTGTTTCAAATTGGGGGCCTGCAATTTCTGCGACGACATAACGGCGGAGACCGCGGATATCACCTTCGGTGATGCCATTGCCGAGTCCTACAGTTATGGCAACAGGGGGGCGAATTTTGTGATCGCGCGTTCCCGGATGGCACTCGACCTTCTGCTTGAGGGCCGCGAAAAGGGAGAGGTGGTCCTGGATCGGGTGCCTGTTGAGGCTATCGTGGAGCGGCAACAGGGTGTTATAAAGCTCAAGAGGGATGATCTCCGCCATCGTCTCCATATTTCCGGCAGGGCAAGACATGGCGGCTATGTGCCCCATAAACGCATTACTCCGATGCCCAGAAGGGACGTGGCAGCGAATCTCGATATGAAGATGAGGGACATGACAAGGGAGATGAGTCGGGCCGTGTACGGCAGGTTCCGGCATCAGCCCGATGTCGTACATGAATTCGAGGCTGAAATGAGGCGTCTCAAGCAGAACTGGACATGCCGCATGCTTAACGGGCTCGCCGGCGTCAAAGAGTGTGCGCGTCATATCGTCAGAAGGCTGAAGTGGGGAGCGGGCGCATGAACGTCGGCATCCTCACTTTTCATGACGGCATAAATTACGGGGCCTATCTGCAGGTCTACGCCCTCAGAAAATTGCTGACGCATGAGGGCTTTGAATGCCGGGTAATAAATTACAAGAGCCCTGCGTTTACCTTCAGGGAATACCGGTGCTTTCTCGATCTCAGACATGTTCCATTAATGGATGTCATCAGAAACATGATCAGGATCACCCGGTTCAAGAAGGCCCACAGGAAACTGAATTTCACAAAAAGGATATTCAGCGGGAAAAATCTCTCCAGCCTTTATTTCGACCGTGTTGTGATAGGCAGTGACGAGGTATGGAACTTTACAACCGACCTGATAGGATACGATCCGGTATATTTTTCGAAGGGGATAAAGGCCGGGAGGATCTTATCCTATGCTGCGAGCTTCGGCAGTGCGAAGGCCGGGGGCGTCCCGGAAGAGCTCAGGGAACTGCTCGGAAAGATAGAATTTGTCTCGGTAAGGGACGACAACTCAAGACAGATCATGAAGGGCGTGACAGGCAGGACCGTCCCCGTTGTGCTCGACCCGACGTTCCTGGTTGATCTGGGACCTGAGGCCGTGAGACCTGCCGGGGAAGATTATATTCTTGTATACGGCTCATTCAACGCTGAGATGATCAGGAAGATTTCGAACTATGCCGCTTCCGTAGGAAAAAAGACTGTCGCCGTGGGGTACCGCCTTCCCTGGTGTGACGAAAACAGAGACACACTGGACCCATTCGAGTGGCTTGGATATTTTGCGAACTGTGATTCTGTCATCACCTCCATGTATCATGGCATGATCTTTTCGATCCTGAACCGGAAGGAATTCTGCATGTTCAGCACCCCTTATCGGAGGAACAAGGTCGGCACCCTGCTGTCGGACCTCGGCATTCCCGAGAGGCTGCTTGAGGAAGGCGGGTCACTCAGCGACACGTTCAGTCGCAGGATAGACTACGCAAGAGTCGACGGCCTGATAGAGGCAAGAAGGAGGGATTCGAAAGATTTCCTGCTGGGGGCTTTAAGGGCGAAGACATGAGGGTGGTCGTTGACGGGATCATCTATCAGCTCCAGCCAACCGGCGGCATTTCGAGGATCTTCAGCGAGATCCTTCCGCGCATGTGCAATCTCGACCCGTCCCTCCGGATAAACCTGTTCACAGAAGGAAGGCTTCTGCAGGAGGTGCCGCGACATACCCTCATCACTCACCGCAGGATCCCTTCCGTTTCGGTTGGCAGGGGTTTACTGCGGCTGCTTTCAATCGGCGGTGGGAAGGGGAAAATCTGGCACCCGACGTACTATTCAATGCCCGAATCCTGGAAGGGGCAGACCGTGATCACGGTCGCTGACCTGATCTATGAGCTCTTCCCGGACCTCTTCTCCGGGCCTGACTGCGACCGTTTCAGGGAACAGAGGCGGCGGTGCATCAGCAGGGCTGAAGCCGTGATCTGCATATCAGATGCTACAAGGGAAGACCTGCTGAGGATATTCGGGATCGACCCGGGTTCTGTCCATGTCGTACCTCTTGCATGCAGCGATATCTTCAGGGAGACGGTGAAGGCGGATGACGACCTGAAACTTCCGACGAAGCGTCCCTTTTTCCTCTATGTGGGGACGCGGTCTCATTACAAGAACTTTGATCTGCTCCTTGACTCCTACGGTGCATGGGAAGGCAGGAATGAAACCGACCTTGTTGTTGTTGGCCCTGCCTGGTCGGAAAGCGAAATTCGGAGGCTGGCTGCTCTGGGCCTCAGGCATAAGGTGCACCTTTTAACCGGCGCAGGAGACATGGACCTCTGCCGGCTTTACAACAGGGCAGCGGCCCTGGTCTATCCGTCCCGCTATGAGGGTTTCGGCATACCGCTTCTCGAGGCGATGGCATGCGGGTGTCCTGTTATCGCCTCGCGCATACCATCGACAGTCGAAGTGGGAGGCGGCTGCCCGCTGCTCTTTGATCCGGCGAGACCCGAAGAACTGCTCATGGCCTTCGATCAGATATTGTCGGAGGGGAGGGGGTCGGTGCGCACCAGGGCAGGACTCCTTCGGAGCAGGTCGTATTCATGGGAGAGGACTGCCGAGGGAACGCTTGAGGTCTACAGATCCTTCTTCCCGGAACACGCAGATACGGCGCAGATATGAAGGGATCGTTCGTGTCATTCCTTGTCAGTCCATGGGTGTCGTTGGAAAAGGGGCGCAAGGTCTGCTGTATAATAAATGATTCATCGGCGGTCATGATGGCCGACCCCAGTTCATTGAATTCGCAGCCTCTATGCTACTCAACATAATAACTGTCACAAAAGACGATATTGACGGTGTCTCTGCCACACTGCGAAGCACCCGGGCATTGAGACAGAGTGAAGAAGTGCGGCAGATCATCGTCGACAGCAGCGCTGACGGGGAAAAGGTCAGGCAGATTGCACAAGGGGAAAGAAACGTCTCGTATATCTGGCAGCAGCCAGCCGGCATCTCAGCGGCATTCAATGCCGGCCTCGGCACGGCAGATGCGGAATGGGTCTGGTTTCTCAACGGGGGAGACGAGGTCCATCCGGATGTCGCCCCAGCCAGCCTGAATTATCTTCTGAAGCAGAGTAAGGCTGACGCGATGATATTCGAGATCGAACACTTAAGGGCCCGAAAAAGGGTGAGTCATCCGCAGCTGTGGAACGTGTGGCCGCCGGTGCTGAGCTGGATTCCGCATCCGGCGACGCTGCTGAGACAAAGGCTGTTCACCCGGTACGGCCTTTTCGATGAAAATCTCGGGACATCAATGGACTACGAGCTCTGGTTCAGATTTTTTTCAGAGGACGTCGTTGTCGACATGCTTTCAATACCGCTTGCCCTCTATGATGAAACCGGCCGGTCCAGCACCGATATGGGCGGAGTGGGCCGGGAGGCGATGAAGGTGATCAGAAAGAATCTTCCGATGGTGCTCAGGAAACTGGTCGGCCGGGGCGTATCGGTATGCAGGGCATACAGGAGTTACCGGCGGCTTGGCAAATAAGGCTGAAACTGGTCTGCCGGAGGAACTTTGATGGATACCACCTATGTTGACAGGGCCGTGAGAACATGAGATCAGCTGTGGATCTTTCCTGTCCGGTCCATAAGAAAAAACTCGAAGCTGTTGAGGAGTCGTACTGCTGCGAGGCGGGATGTGTTTACCCCTCGGTAAACGGAATTCCGCGCTTTGTTTCGTCGAGCAATTACGCATCCTCATTCGGTCTTCAATGGAACGAGTACCGCACTACCCAGCTCGATTCCCGGACTGGACTATCAATCTCGCGGGATCGACTTGTCCGGCTGATGGGCGGTTCACTCGATGTTGTGAAGGGCGGGAACGTCCTGGAGGCAGGCTGCGGCGCAGGTCGGTTTACAGAGATATTATTGGCTTGGGGTGCGCGCGTTTGTGCCGCCGATCTGTCGACTGCGGTCGACGCCAACTACAGAAACTGCGGCAGATATCAGGACTATTTTGTATGTCAGGCGAATATCCTTGAATTACCCTTTGAACCTCAGCAGTTTGACATTGTGGTCTGCGTCGGGGTTATTCAGCATACCCCTGACCCGGAGGAGACGATGGCAGCATTGTGCGGGCAGGTAAAGCCGGGTGGTATGCTCGTCATGGACCACTACACGTATGGCTATCCTTTGCCTTTTGTCGGCAGGATCCTTCGCGGCATGCTGATACATCTGCCAAGGACTTTCTCTCTGAGGTTTTGCAAAATCCTGACCTCAGGCCTCTGGCCTCTTCACAGGTTATTCTGGAGGCTCAGAAGGCTGCCGCTGGTCAGCAGAATGCGCTCATTGTTTCTTAAGATCTCGCCGGTAGTCGATTATCATGATGCATATCCACAACTGGGCAGATCGCTTCTGAAAGCCTGGGCGACGCTTGATACCCATGACACCCTGACGGATTTCTACAAACACCTCAGAAGCGCTGAAGAAGTGGAACAGACCCTGAAGGATAACGGAATGGTCGAGATACGCACTGCCTATGCAGGCAACGGCGTCGAGGCGAGGGCCCGTAAGCCCTTGAGGTCATAACAGACATGTGTGGAATTGCAGGGATAACAGGTAATGCGTCGGGGCAGCGAATCCGATCGATGGTCTCGGCCATGCGTCATCGCGGGCCGGATGATTCCGGTGTATTCATTGAAGACGGCGTGGCACTCGGCATGGCCCGTCTGGCTATTATAGACGTCACGCCTGCCGGACACCAGCCCATGCATAATGCCGACAGATCGCTCTGGATGGTCTATAACGGTGAAACCTACAATTTCAGGGAAGAGCGGGAGAATCTCGAAAAGAAGGGGCATGTCTTTACGTCCCACTCAGACACTGAAGTTGTACTGAGGATGTACGAGGTGTACGGCGACGATTTCCTGCTGCGCATGCGCGGTATTTTCGCCCTGGCCATATACGACAGGAGAAAGGGGCCGGGCAGGGAGAGACTTCTTCTTGCACGGGACCATCTGGGCATCAAGCCGCTCCTTTACTGCAAGGCCGGCACAAATTTCATATTCGCCTCGGAGATAAAGGCGATGCTTGCAAGCGGTCTCATAGAAAGAGAAGTGGACCCCGAAGCGCTGCGACTGCTCCTGACCTGCGGTTCGGTACCCCAGCCGCTTACGGTTCTCAGGGGCGTTCATATGCTGCCTGCCGGCAGTTGCCTCGTGCGCGAAAGAGGCAGCGAAAGAGTCAACCGGTTCTGGAAACTCGGAACCAACAGGGTGACCGGACTTGAAGACACGTCTTACGAAGAACTCGTGGCGGCGGTCAGATCTTCTTTGGTAGAAAGCGTGCGGCTGCAGATGATGAGCGATGTTCCGCTTGGCGCGTTTCTGAGCGGCGGAGTTGACTCATCCCTTCTCGTGGCGCTCATGGCGGGGAATTCAGCCCGCAGGATAAAGACCTTTTCGGTCGGGTTTGAGGCTGAAGGGGCATATATGGATGAAACGGACGCTGCAGGCAAGGTCGCCGCGGTAATAGGAACCGACCATACAAGGGTCCTCGTGACCGGCAGCGAGGTAAGAGACAGAATATCCCAGATCGCCTCTGCCCTGGACCAGCCCTCAGTGGACGGCGTTAACTCGTATTTCGTCTCGATGGCCGCCAGAAGGAGGGTTTCAGTTGCGATATCCGGAACGGGCGGAGATGAGCTTTTTGCGGGCTACCCCTGGTTTATCACCATGAGCCTTGCATGGCAAAAGGAAAGACGCCATCCGTTCGTCGGAGCCGGAAGGAGGTTCCTCGGTTCGGTGTTGCAGGGAGAGGTTTTTGATCGTCTTGCTTCCGGCAGACTGGGAACGACCGTCGACAGGGTCCGGTCCTGGGCCGGGTTTGTTTCCCGGTATTCAAGGATTTACAGGATCTTCGACATTCCCGGTACCGCTTCTGTCCTTGCCCCGGAAATGAGGTCCAGGGCCAGGACGGGCAGGGAGCAGACGTTCGACATGATGTCATGCGATGAACTTGCGGAGGCCGGGCCTGTGGAGCGGGTCTCAGCCCTTTGCCTCAGAGGATACACGCAAAACCAGCTTCTGCGGGATATCGACGCGGTCTCGATGGCGCACTCCCTTGAAGTTCGCGTCCCCTTTCTTGATCCGGTGGTCCTCGATCTCGCCCTTTCCCTGCCTGAGGATGCAAAGCTGGGGGGCCTCTCAGGCCTTGCAAATCCGGAGGGTGCAACGTACCGCGAGACGGGGACAAAAAAGATCCTTATCGACGCAGGAAAGGGACTGCTTCCCGAAGGACTCGACCTCCAGCCGAAGAGGGGCTTCAGCATGCCCTTTGACACGTGGATCAGAGGGCCTCTCAGGGATGTCCTCGAAGACACCTTGTCGAAGACCTCGGTGAGAAGAAGAGGTTTTTTCGACGAAGGGAACGTCGAAAGGGTGAAGACTGAGTCCCTGTCGGGACAGAAAGGCTGGGCCAGGCCCTGGCTGCTGATGATGACCGAGTTATGGTGCAGGGAAGTACTCGATGGTGGGAAACCGATGTCCGCTGAGATACAGGCAAATGGAGGGTAACTCTCCTTCTCAGATGGGGAAGACCAGAGTTATGTTTCTGGCATGGGGGTATTCCATTCACGCCAAGAGGCGCATTCAGCTTTTTGTCGACGATCCCCTGTTTGACGTCACGGTGGTTTCCACGCACAATTATGATTTCAAAGGGGCACGGAACATTCGTCTTGGAACTGCGCAGGGAAGCAATCCTGCGTGTGGCATGGTGCCCGATACGAAAGAGCCGGACACCGGCGGGGATAGTATTCCTTCATACGGCGCAACGACGAAGGCCCTGAAACTTCTTGTCAGGAAGAATCGCCTTCTGTTTTTATTGGCTCATCTGTTTCGCGACATCCGCACCGCCATACGGGATGTCGGAATACTCAGGACCGCATTTCGGACGTGTCATCCTGACACAATCTTCCTTCAGACATTACTTTATCCCTCCTACCTGTCATATTTTCTGCCCCGATGCTGTCCTGTGATAATCACATTCTGGAATGGGGATGTGACATGGTGGGCAAAATTTAACGGGATCGAGCGGCTCCTCAAAAGACAGATCGTCACCTATGGAGTGCGCAGGGCGCGCGCCATTACGGTAAACTCCGAGACCGCCTCCAACGCCTGTCTGGGCTATGGTGCCGAAAAGGGAAAGATACACATTATACGTTACCCCGGCGCAGACCTGGAGAGGTTCAGGCCGGCCGGTAAGGATGAAGCAAGAAAAAGACTCGGCATCGACTTCGGTAAAGTGGTTTTCTGCCCGAGAGGACTCGGTGGTTATCTCAACAGCGACATCATAGTTGAAGCCTCAGCCGAGATCATCAGGAAATATCCCGACACACTCTTTCTCTTTGTCTCAGGGGTTGCCGGGGAAGGGGACCTTGAGCGGCATCGTGCCAGAACGAGGGAACTCGGAGTGGAGGGACATTTCAGATGGGAGGGGCATGTATCCTGGGAAGAAATGCCATCGTACTATAACGCTGCCGACGTTTTTATCTCGATATCGTCACATGATTCTCTTCCAAACTGCATGATCGAGGCAATGGCCTGCGGAGTGCCGGTGATCATGGGGGACATTCCGCAGATACGTGAATGGATAACCGACGGAGAAAACGGTTTTCTGGTGCCCCCCAGGGACCATCGTGCGCTTGCCGGGAAAATGACAGAGCTATTCTCAAATGAAAACAGGATAAGGGACAGTTTTATTGCAAGGAGTCTTGCACTGGTCAAAGAACGCGCCGACGGCAGAAGAAATGCTGAGATTATTAAACAATTGGTGCATAATACAGCATGGGCTTCTGCGTATCGGGAAAACATGAAGGCGAGAAACTGCTGAGATGAAGCGGGTCAGGATTCTGATTCTGGGTGGCACGGGCATGCTCGGACATACCCTCTTTAACCATCTGTCAGGGGATGAGGGCCTTGACGTTTATGCAACGGTCCGCAACTCCGCCCAGCTTTCAAGATGGTTTGCACCTCCGGCGCTGGAAAAGATCCGCTGTGATGTCGACGGCGACAACTTCGATACGGTCATCAGGGCCTTTGCATCCATACAACCCCATATCGTGATCAATTGCATAGGACTGATCAAACAGTTGCCTTTGGCCAGCGACCCGCTGACGGCTATCACGGTCAACGCTCAGCTTCCCCACAGGATATCCCTGGTCTGCAGAACCGCCGGCGCCCGGCTGATACATCTGAGCACCGACTGCGTCTTCAGGGGAGACAAGGGGAACTATACTGAAAACGACTGCTCTGACGCGGATGACCTTTACGGCAGGACCAAATATCTGGGGGAGGTGGACTATCCGCACTGTGTGACTCTGCGCACATCCATCATCGGACACGAGCTGAAAGGGAAATATGGACTGATCGAATGGTTCCTTGCACAGCAAGGCAGGGTCCGCGGTTATACCAGTGCGATTTATTCGGGCTTCCCGACCATTGAAATCGCAAACATCATAAGCAGCTATGTCATACCCAATGCCGACCTGTCAGGGCTTTATCATGTTTCGTCCGATCCCATTTCAAAATATGACCTTCTGAAGCTCGTGGCAGAACGATACGGCAAGAAAATCGATATAGAACCTTACGGAGAATTTCAACTTGACAGATCTCTTGATTCGACGCGTTTCAGGGAATTGACCGGATACGTTCCGCCTTCCTGGCCCGAACTTATTGAAAGGATGCACAAGCATTTCGCTGAATCTCCGCATTACAGAACCTAAATTTACCGGAGGTAAATGAATGTCTCTCTTCGAAAACAAGACTGTTGTAATAACGGGCGGCACCGGCTCTCTGGGCAAGGTCCTGACCCGTCGATTGTTATCAGGTTCCGCCGGGACACCGAAGAAGATAATCATCTTTTCAAGGGATGAGGCCAAACAGCACTACATGAGGGTCGAATACCAGCAGAAAAAGAAGGTCACCGACGAGGTCATATACCACAATTTTGAGCAGGTCCTTGAATTCAGGATAGGGGATGTCCGCGATTACCATTCGGTTTCATCCGTGCTGAGGCACGCCGACATAGTCGTCAACGCTGCTGCCCTGAAACAGGTCCCTTCCTGCGAGTACTTCCCGTATGAGGCAGTGCAGACAAATATAACAGGCGCTGAGAATATAGTCCGCGCCATTCGTGAAAACGGACTGAAGGTGGAAACGGTTGTGGGCGTCTCAACGGACAAGGCCTGCAAGCCCGTGAATGTCATGGGTATGACCAAGGCTGTCCAGGAGCGTGTCTTCATCGGGGCGAACATCCTTGTGCCCTCCACCAGGTTCATCTGTGTTCGTTACGGGAATGTCCTGGCCTCCAGGGGGTCGGTGATACCTCTTTTTCACGAACAGATCAGAAACGGCGGTCCCCTGACCATCACCACCGTGGACATGACCCGTTTTCTGCTTTCGCTTGAGAAGGCGGTGGATACCATTTTTGCCGCCGTGGCCGACGCCTCTCCGGGGGAGACCTTTGTCCCGATGGCCCCTGCGGCCCGCATCGTCGATGTCGCCAGGGCGCTGATAGGGGACAGGGACATTGAAATGGTGGTGACAGGCATTCGCCCCGGGGAGAAGGTCTATGAGATCATGGTTTCGGACGAGGAGGCGTGGCGGACCTTCAGGAAGGGAGAGTACTATGCGATCAGGCCGATGCTGCCGGAACTGGTGCGGGAGCACGAAGGAGAGACCTCCCTTCAAAAGGAATACAGTTCCGGCGATTCACTGATGACACTGGAGGAAACCCGTCGCCTTCTGGAAAGCCACAATCTCATGATTGACGGGGAAATAAAGGAAGAGGGGGAATTCCTCCGGTGAAAATAATGACGGTCCTTGGCACACGCCCGGAGATCATCCGCCTGAGCCGCGTCATCCCCGAACTCGACAGGCTGAGTGAGCATGTGCTCGTTTATACGGGCCAAAACTATGACAGAACCCTTTCTGACGTCTTCTTCGATGAAATGGGCGTCAGGAGGCCCGACCATATTCTCGCGTGCAAGGCGGATACACTTATGGGGCAGATTGCGAAGATCCTCGTGGGGTGCGAAAAGGTCATCCTCAGGGAGCGACCTTCGCGGGTGCTGCTTCTGGGTGACACCAACAGCGCCCTGTCGGCGATAGTTGCAAAGAGGATGGGCATTCCGGTCTACCATATGGAGGCGGGAAACCGCTGTTACGACGACCGCGTGCCCGAGGAGGTTAACAGGAGGATCATCGATCATTCAAGTGATATTCTGATGCCCTATACCGAAAGGAGCCGTGCAAATCTCCTTAATGAGGGGATTGAGGGGAACCGCATATTTGTGACCGGCAATCCCATCAGGGAGGTGCTCGATCATTACGCGGACCGGATAGAGGCAAGCAGGTCCCTTGAAGAACTTGGCGTCAGAGCCGGCGAATACTTCCTTGTTACCCTGCACAGGGCCGAAAATGTAGATATTGAGGACCGTCTGTCCATGTTTGTCGAGGCCTTCAGGCTTCTGCACAATGAGTATGGCGTTCCTGTAGTGTGCAGTCTTCATCCGAGAACACGTTCCCAGCTTGAAAAACAGCGGAAGGTGATGGAGGGAGAGGGTGTGAGGGCTGTAGAGCCGCTCGGCCTCTTCGATTTTGTCAGGCTTGAGCAGCATGCCATGTGCGTTCTGACGGATTCCGGAACCGTTCAGGAGGAGACATGTATTTTCAGAGTCCCGAATGTTACGTTGCGCGATGTTACCGAGCGACCCGAGACAGTAGAGGTCGGAAGCAATATGCTCAGCGGCGCGCAGCCGGAATCAGTTCTGGCCTGCGTAAAGGCCGTCCTGAGCCAGCAGCGCAATTGGTCGCCGCCTGCTGAGTATCTTGCAACAGGTGTCAGCAGTACTGTTGTGAAGATTGTGCTGGGATATAGGTGAGATCGATCCCTCTAAGGGTGATATGAAATGAAACCTCTCGTATCGATCATTGTTCCCGTTTATAACGGTTCAAACTATCTGCGCGAGGCCATAGACAGCGCCCTTGCGCAGACCTATACCAATACAGAGATCCTTGTTGTAAACGACGGCTCTACAGATGGCGGAAAGACCGAGGCGATTGCACTCTCTTATGGAGACAGGATCAGGTACTTTCGGAAGGAAAACGGCGGTGTGGCCACGGCGCTGAACACGGGTATCAGGGAGATGAGGGGGGAATATTTCTCCTGGCTTAGTCACGATGACGCTTACCTTCCCGACAAGATCCTGAGTCAGGTGGAGTATCTGAAGAAGACCGGCAATAAAGCGGTCGTCACTTATACTGACTTCGCTTACATAAATGAGACATCAGAGGAGACGGGTACCTTCCGGGCAGATGCAAAAATGGCTGCGAACCGTTTCCTGGCGATACTTTCGACCTCCATCCACGGTTGTTCCCTTTTGGTTCCGAAGGCATGTTTTGAAAAGGCCGGGTTGTTCAGCGAAAAACTCAGGACCACCCAGGACAATGAGATGTGGCTTCGCATTGCAAAGGCGGGATTCGATTTCGTCAGGCTGCCCCGCGTGCTTGTGAAATCAAGAAGGCATTCCGAGCAGGGACAGCTCAAGCTGAGGGACGTCAACGTAAGGGAAACCGAGGAGTTTTATCTGTGGGCGGTCGATTTCATCTGGGAGGAGATCGAAGGTCTCCGGCCGGAGGTGATCCGTCTGCTTGGGAAGAGGCGCCAGAAAGAAGCGGCGAAGATGATTCTTGAACGGATCGGCACCCCGGCTTACCCTAACGTCATAAGCAGGATATTGACGAGGATGAAACTGTGGCTGGCATGAAGGTCAACGCGGATCTTAAGACCGACATGCAGAGATACGTGCCGGATGAGTATTGGGAGTCCCTTTTGACGACGGACGCCGGTTCCGCTGCCGTCTGCTGGCCCGATTGGCCCGCCAGCTATAACAGGTGGCTCCATATACAGCAGTGCAGGACTTTTTTTTCGTTGCTTCAGGAATACAATATCTCTCTGGAAGGGAAGGCGGTCTGCGAGACAGGTCCGGGGGTTGGCTTTTGGACGGAGCAATTCAGGCAAAGCGGCGTCAAGGCCTATCACGGATTCGAAATAAGCAGATCTGCGGTGGAGAGGCTGAGGTCCCGTTTTGATTCTTTTACGTTTACGTGCGCGGACTTTTCGGAATACATTCCCTCTGAGAATGAGACAGGCAGGTGCGACTTCGGGTTGAGCGTTCTTGTTTTTCTCCATGTGACCGATAATGAAAAATTTGCGAAATGCGTAAAGAACATGTCTCAACTCCTGGCTGACGGGGCGTACCTTCTTGTCCTTGATGCCGTATCTGTAAACGGGCTCTATGGCGCAACAAAGAATGCAGGGGATACGCCTCTTTTTGATGGAAAAACCCATAACAAGATACGTTTTTATGATTCGTATTGCACCGTTTACAGGGATGCAGGGTTGCGGCTCTGCGATGTCCGGCCGGCCTTCACATTCTCCCAACCCTCCTTTGACTTTCCAAACGCCCTGACGTACGGTTTGTTTGCCCTGTACAGACGTCTGTTGCTGTTCCCGCTGCTGAGACTGGGCAATGAACGTGCCGGGAACTTGATTGGCAGAGCCCTCGTCGGCCTGGACGAAAAGATCTGGCCCATGACCGGCAGGGGATTTTCCAGCAAGTGGTTCATCTTCAGAAAAGAGAGATCCGGGAGCCCGCTGGGCGGATAGCTGGCGCATCATGGCGTTATGAACATCTTTGTCATACCTTCCTGGTATCCCGGCAGAGACGGCGATGTGTCCGGGATTTTTTTTAAGGAGCAGGCGGTGGCTCTCGGGGAGATGTACCCTGAGACAAAGATTGCGATAAGCCTCTGGGGTCAGTCGGAGTACTTCTTATATCTGAAAAGGCTACAGGACAGCGTCTCCGCATTGATGGCCTTTGCCGCCTCCCGTCCTTCTTCGAAAAGAAACCTGCGCGATAATGTCGCGGAGTATGAAACCCCGGCACTGTCGTGGACCATGAGACTTTTCAGGGGAAACGGCAATGCCCTGCTGAAGGCCAACCGACATAATCTGAGGAGGGCTGCCGGAGATATCGGACATTTCGATGTCATCCATGCGCACGTATCCTATCCCGCAGGGTGGATCGCGATGAAACTCAGCCGGGAGACAGGGATCCCTTACCTGATAACAGAACATATGGGGCCCTTTCCATTGAGACCGTATATGAGAGATGGCAGGCTGAGGGAAGAAATAGCGGAGGCCCTCGGAAATGCCTCCGGAACCATCGCCGTAAGTACATGGCTGTCCGGGCAAATCCGGGAGTATTGCCCGGCGAAGCCCGATGTCATCCCCAACATGGTGGACGAGGATTTTTTCTTTCCTTCGGAGACGGATCGTTATCGCGATCCCGTATTCTTTACACTGGGCAGTATGGAGCCGGGCAAAGGGATTTCCGATCTTCTTCATGCAATAGCACTCGTTGCCGGAAAGGGACGTCGCGCTCACTTCAGGATCGGGGGAACCGGGAGATATGAAAAGACATACCGGAGGCTTGCGGAGAAGTTGGAGATAGAAGAAAGCGTGGCATGGCTTGGACGTCTCGACCGCAAAAGGGTGAGACAGGAGATGAGTTGTTGCGACGTTTTCATCCTGCCCAGTCATCTGGAGAGTTTCGGTGTGGTTTATGCCGAGGCGATCGCCTGTGGCAAGCCGGTCATCGCAACGAGATGCGGCGGACCCGAAGGCATTGTCAATGACACAAACGGCGTGCTTGTCGATGTCGGATCGATAGAGCAGATCGCCGAAGCGATCATATTGATGAGCACGAATTATAAGCAATATGACTGCGGGGCGATCAGGCAGGATTTTCTGGAGCGGTTCTCAAAAAAGGTCGTCACGAAACAGATAATGGAAGTCTACCGGAAATGCGTTTAGACAGATGTGCGGCATAGCCGGATTGGCCTGCAGGCAGGACAGGATCCGCCCCGAGTGGATACTGGCGATGACGCGCGCTCTCCGACACCGCGGTCCGGACGACGAGGGGTATCTCGCCGCTGATCTGAAATCGAATTCGCACTGCAGTCTGTCGGGGGGAGACAGCAAAGTCGATCTGCCGAGGATTGAGGAGTTTCGCGGAGGGGCCGACCTCTTTTTAGGTCACAGGAGACTTTCCGTTATCGATACTTCCTCCGCCGGCCATCAGCCGATGGGAAACAGGGACGGGTCGGTCTGGATCGTCTTCAACGGTGAGGTATACAACTATCCCGAACTGAGGGCGGAGCTGGAATCGTCCGGCGCAAGGTTCAGGACGAACACCGACACCGAGGTGATCCTTGCAGCGTATGAGAGGCTGGGGAGCGGCTGCGTTGAGCGCTTTAACGGGATGTGGTCCTTCGTGATTTTCGACAGGCGGAAAAAAATCCTCTTCGGGTCCAGAGACAGATTCGGGGTGAAGCCCCTGTACTACTTTCATGACGCAGAGAACTTCGCCTTTGCCTCCGAGATCAAGTCTTTGATGACTCTTCCACTGACGGGGAAGAAGATCAATCCCGCTGCTGTCTTCGATTATCTCGTGTTTGGGCTGCAGGAGATGGAAGAGGAGGGCTTCTTTGCCGGCATACGGGAACTGCCGCCTTCGCACAATTTCGAGCTCGATCTTCGTTCGGGAGCCTTAGAAATATCGAGGTATTACCGCATGTCGTACAATGAGTCGTGGGAGGCTCCGGACCTGGAAAAACTTGGAAGGTACATAAACGAAACACAAAGGCTGATATCTTCGGCCGTGCGTCTGAGGCTGCGTTCCGATGTGCCTGTAGGCTCGTGCCTCAGCGGCGGGATTGACAGTTCGACGATCGTTTGTCTCGTCAACAGGATGCTTATGGAGGGCGACCTCGAACAGGTGGGTAAACGCCAGAGGGTGTTTACGGCAAGTTATGACGACTCAAGGATCGATGAGAGCGCATGGGCTGAGGCGGTAGTCAGCCATACGAAGACCATATGGCATCGGACTTTTCCTGCGGCGGCGGAGCTCCGTAAAGACCTCGAGGAACTCGTTTACACGCAGGATATCCCTTTCGGTTCGACGAGCATCTATGCGCAGTACAGGGTCATGAAGCTTGCTGCGCAAGCAGGGGTGAAGGTGCTCCTTGACGGCCAGGGGGCCGACGAACTCTTTGGCGGCTATCCCGTCTGCTACAAGACCTTTGCCGCCGAGATGCTCGCCCGCGGCGATATATCCGGGTTTGTCTCCGGGGTGAGGCATCTGGGTAATTCCCCGATAAAGGCGTCCGCCCTTTTCCTGGACCTTCTGAAACTCTGCTCGGCCCGTCTTTTGCCGGACAAATTGGTGAGGACCCTGTTTGCGCGAACGAGTCCCGAAATAAACTATGTTTCCCGGGATCTCCTCGCTGAATGCGAATCCCGGCTGCATATGATAAGGGAAAAAACGTCGGTGTCCCTGAATCAAATGCTTTACAGGCTCATGGCTGAACAGAACCTCAAAAGCCTCCTGAGATATGAAGACAGAAATTCCATGAGGTTTTCGATCGAGGCCCGCACGCCTTTTGCCGACGATGTGGGACTTATCGAGTACGTTTTCGGCATCCCATCGGTCTATAAGATCCGGGATGGCTGGAGCAAGTACCTTCTGAGACAGTCGGTCCGCGGTCTCGTGCCGGAGGAGATAAGGCTGAGAAAAGACAAAATCGGCTTTGCCACGCCAGAGCGGCTGTGGCTCGCCGGGTTGAAGAATGAGCTGAAGGAGTATATGACGGACGACCTGGACGATTACTTCAACGTCGGGAAAATGAAAAATGAATGGGACAATCTGATTGACGGCAGCGGCGCAGGAAGTGTCGCGCTTTGGCGTTTCGTAAATTTCGCGGTCTGGAAAAAGGTCTACGCCGTTTGAGCTGTGTCAGGTCATGCGTCCGTGCGTTCCCGCCGTAACTTCTGCAGCGGTTCGCCGACATAGCCGTCACTTCTTTTCCGAGTATACCCCCAGATGGGTCACGCGGAGGTCCTGCTCGTTTTCGTATAAGACTTCAGGCGAGATCTTCTCCGGCAGTTTCCTGTCGATGCGGCTCCATTCGTAGATGAACCTGCTTTCGATGCCGGGGATCTCCCCGAAAAACCTGCGCCACTGGCTCCTCCTTATCCTGTTTCCCCTTATCGTCTGCACCTTATCCGTATAATCACCCTCAGAAGCCGAAAGAAAGACAAAGGGATCATTAAAGTCCCTGTGATCTTCGAGATGGATGCAGTGGACCATGGAGCCACCGGGGTTGAGCGAGTCAGCGAGATTCTTAAGAAGGGGCGCAACATGGACTGCGGGGACGTGTTCCATTACAGCGAAGGAAAAGATGAAGTCGGCCTTGAAACTCAATGGCTGTCTGCCAAGGTCGAGTGGTGAGACATACTCGATTCCGAGCCCCTTGAGCGACTCGAACGAGAATTCCCTGAGCGACAGGAGGTTCTCGAGCCGCCTTCTGATATCCGTGTGCGGACAGTAGGGGGCCAGCACGTCCCGTATAATCGACTGCTCGGCGTTGTGAAGCGCCTGCCTGAGAAAGGCCGGATAGGCCATGGGGCGTATGTCGGTCGCATAGACCTTCCTGGCTCCAAGCAGGTGACAGATCATGGCATGGCTCAGTACCCACCCGCTGCCTATCTCCACACAAACCCTGTCCCGGACGGGATTGGTGCGCAGATGATGCAGTACGAGTGCAAATTGTGCTGCGCACAGATCCAGTCTCTTTGCAGTCATGGCAAGACGCCGCGCCCTAATTCTGTTGAATGATGGCGAATCGGCAAGTCTGGATTTGACACTTACCGGGACGAGTTTCCGAATACGATCCCACATCTTATTGGTTCAACCTCCCAGCGCTTGCGTCTCAAGGGTCTTCCGGTGACCGGGGATTCATAATCATCCGTCCGAAGGAGACGGTCTTTGAGCAGGGTCCGCTCCCAGTGACGAACAGCCTGCGCCATTCTGAGTATACCATTTTCCCCCGTGGCGGAGTTACGACAGCGGGCAGGCGGAAAAGCCCGATGCTTTGTGTCAGCCGCCCTGATAGATGCGTGTTTCGGAAGACCGAGACTTTTTCCGGGAGCGCGAAATTTTGGTAGAATACCCTATGCTGATGACGAGCAGCCGAGTATGAGCATTTCAGTAAATAAAAGAATTCTCCTGATCACCCGTTATTTTCCTCCTCTTGATTCGACGGCGACCTCCAGGATGTACAGCTGGGCGAAGTATCTCCATCGCGCAGGGTTTGGCGTCTCGATACTTACTACTTCCAAGCAGGGACAGGTGGTTTTGCCGTACGAAGCAGATGTTTCTTTCCTCGACCTGCACGAGGTAGGCTACTTCGATCCGATAACCTTTGCGGGGTTTGACAAGAAATCTACTTTGGGTAAAATGGCCGGAAACGGAAACGTTCGGGGCCTTAAAAGGAAATTTCTTTCCGGCATGACAAGACTGTACCGCGAGAGGATGAACGAGAGAATGCCCGGCCGAACGGACCCCTGGATCCTGCCCGCTGTCAGTGAGCTCAGGAGACAGAGGGCACGGGGGATCACCTATGACCATATCATAAGTTCCTACGGCCCGCCGTCGTGCCACATAGTGGGGCGTTGTGCAAAAAGGATATTCGATGCGCCATGGCTGGCGGACTACAGGGACCTCTGGAAAGAAAACCACGTGTACAGCGGTCTTTGGCCCTTCACGGCGTTTGAGAACATCATCGAAAAAAACGTGGTTTCGCATGCCGACGCGATCACAACCGTTTCGCGATATCTGGCTGACGTGCTGCAACAGAAATTCCCGAAAATTCCGGTGAGTGTGATCGAAAATGGATATGATACGGAGGAAATGACGGCAGGCGGCGGTGATTACTTTGATGATCACGCAAGGATGCGCATAATCTATGCCGGCTCGATCTACAGAGGCAAGCAGGACCCAAGTCCCCTCTTCAGGGCGGTACGGGAGTTGATGGATGCCGGAGAAATAGACAAATCTGCGATCGAGGTGCTTTTCTGGGGAAGTGCGGCGGGGAATCTCGAAGAACTGATCGACAGCTCAGGTGCGTCGGAGTTTGCGAGGCATTGCGGAACCGTGTCCAAAAACGATTCGCTCCGGATACAGAAATCCGCCGACGCCCTTCTTTTCCTGGAATGGGGAGATAAGTCAGTGAAGGATATCCTCACCGCGAAGCTGTTCGAATACATCGCAAGCGATAAACCCATCCTGGCCCTTGGCATCACCCGGAACACGAGCGTGGGGCGGTTGATCGAAAAATCAGGTGCCGGCCTTGTCTGCGGCAACGATATCGATGAGATAAAGGAAGCGGTCAGAAAGCTTCTCCATCGCTCGTTTGTTCCCCGCAGGAACCGGGATCTGATCGGGCTTTTTTCAAGGAAGGCGGAGGTCGACAGACTCATCAGGTGCCTCGATGGCGAAGTTTTGCGGGGGATCGAATTCTGATGAACGTAACGGTCATCATCCCCACCCTCAACGCCGGGAGATTCTTGCCGGGACTCCTTGACGCTCTGTCCAAGCAGACTGTCGGATGCGAGATCCTCGTCATCGATTCCTCATCGGCGGACAACACACGCGAAATCGCCGAAAAGTTCCGGGCGAGGGTCATAGGCATCAGGAGGGAGGAGTTCGATCACGGCGGGACGAGGACCCTTGCAGGGAAGAATGCCCAGGGCGAATTCCTCGTATATCTCACGCAGGATGTCATGCCTGCCGACGAACACGCAATCGGGAATCTCATCAGACCTCTCTGTCAGGATGAAAAGATCGGCGCCTCCTATGGCCGTCAGCTGCCCAATCCCGACGCCGATCCATTCACCGCTCATCTGAGGTCTTTCAATTACCCTGCGGAGTCTTTCATAAGAACCCCTGAAGACAGGAAGAAGTACGGCATAAAGGCCGCATTTCTCTCGGACTCTTTTGCCGCGTACCGGAAAAATGCGCTTGAGTCGGTCGGATGGTTCAGGGATAATCTGATTTCTACAGAGGACACATACGCCGGCGCAAAATTGCTGCTTGCCGGCTACAATCTGGCCTATGCATCCGACGCAAGGGTGTACCATTCCCACAACCACACCGCCCTGCAGGAGTTCAGGAGATATTTCGATATCGGTGTATTCCACGAGGCCGAAAAATCCATGATCGAAGAATTCGGCAGGGCTGAAGACGAAGGGAAGAAATATATCGCTTCAGGGGTCTCCTACCTCGTGGATCAGAAAAGGTATCACCTCGTCCCTCTTTTTTTCTGCAGGTCATTCCTGAAACTTGCGGGATACAAGCTGGGCCGGAACAACAGGGTGCTTCCGGCCGGCATCGTCGTCAGGTGCAGCATGAACCGCGCTTTCTGGAAAAGATAGCACGATAAGCCTCCCCGATCCCCCTTGCTTTTCCCGCCTCTTTTGTTTTAATCTACTCAGTTTCTTTTGGAAATGGACGCGGAGAATTCATCTCAAAAAGGTTTTGTCGATTATCTGACCGCGGGGGCGTTCGTAATGCGTAAGCCGCGGCAGACGGACATCTCGATCCCTATCCATTCTTCCCCCTGTTCTTTTTTCCTTCCCGGGTGGGTGCTGCGACTGTCTGACCGCCGGAAGGAAATGCCCGCCCCATCTGAATGCGCAGTCGCTTGCAGGGAGATCGGGCTGCCGGGGGGATGCGCATGATGCCGGAACCGATTTCGCTTGCGGCGTCTTCAGTCTGCGTCCTTCTTGTCGCAGTCGGCCTTGCGCCTTTGGTTATGAGGAGTCAGAGGCTCCTTTCGGTTTTGAGCTTTACCATGAGTGCGGTCGCCTCGCTCCTTGCGGTGATCGCAGGGGGGTGGACCGTATGGCTTGGCCTCACCGGCAGGGTCGTTCTTCTGATAGGTCTTCCTGACCTGCCCTTCCATCTCAGGCTCGATCCGCTTTCCGGCTTCTTCCTCGTGGTGGTCGGGGTCCTCTCATTTTTCGTTTCTGTCTACTCATTCGGCTATATCAAGGGTTTCCTCGGCAAGAGGTCGGTGACAAGCCTTGTTGTTTTTTATTGCCTCTTCCTTGCAGGCATGTATATGGTCATCCTCTCGGACGACGCCCTGATCTTTCTGATCTCCTGGGAGGTCATGGCGGCAACATCCTATTTCCTCGTGATCTACGAGAACGAACGCATCGAAAACCGGAGGGCCGCCTTCCTCTATATGGTGGTTGCCCATATCGGGGCGATCGCGATCCTCCTTTCCTTCGGAGTCCTTGCCGGCCTCGCCGCCGGCTTCGGCAGATTCGGCGGGTACACCTTCGATGCGATGCGTGCGGCGCACTTCCCCCTGGAATGGGCCACCGCCGCCTTTCTCCTTTCCTTTTTCGGGTTTGCGGCGAAGGCCGGCGTCGTTCCACTGCATGTCTGGCTTCCCGAGGCTCACCCCGTTGCCCCGTCCAATGTTTCGGCGCTGATGAGCGGGGTGATGCTGAAGACCGCCATCTACGGCATCATCCGCGTCACTTTCGACCTGATAAGGGTCTTCCCGTGGTGGTGGGGTGCCATTGTGCTGATATTCGGTCTCGTTTCGGCGGTGATGGGGGTCCTCTACGCACTGATGCAGCATGACCTCAAGAGGCTGCTTGCATACCACTCGGTCGAAAACATCGGTATTATCCTTATCGGGGTCGGGCTTTCGATGATCTTTATGGCGTTTCATCTGCCGCTCCTTGCCGCGCTTGCCCTTACGGCCGGCATCTATCACACCCTTAACCATGCCATGTTCAAGGGGCTTCTCTTCATGGGCGCCGGTGCCGTCCTGCACGCAACGCACGAGCGGAACATGGAGGAGATGGGCGGGCTGATACACCTTATGCCCTGGACCGCTGCCCTCTTCCTGATAGGCTGCGTATCGATCTCCGCACTGCCTCCGTTCAATGGGTTCGTCTCCGAGTGGCTCACGTTTCAGGCATTCCTTTTGTCCCCTTCGCTGCCGAGCCCCCTTCTGAAGCTGCTGATACCGATGGGCGCCGCACTCCTTGCACTCACCGGCGCACTTGCAGCGGCCTGTTTCGTAAAGGCCTTCGGGGTGACGTTCCTTGGACACTGGCGCGGCCATCACAAGCCGAATGTCCACGAGGCCGGCTGGTCAATGAGGGCGGGGATGATCATGGCGGCCCTCGCATGTTTCGGTCTCGGTGTGTTTCCGACCCTGGTAATCAACTGGCTCGATACGGTCTCCGGGCAGCTTCTCGGAACGAGGATAGGGGCCTCTGCCGGAGTATTCGGCTGGATGTGGCTTACGCCTGTTGCAGCGGAGCGTGCATCCTATTCCGGGCCGATAGTCTTTTTGGGCATCCTCGCGGTTGTTGTCGCCGCCTATCTGCTCCTTCATGTCAGACCCGGCACTATTCAGAGGGTCCCGATCTGGGACTGTGGCTTCGAAAAGATCAACAACAGGATGCAGTATAACGCCACCTCCTTTGCAATGCCGATACGCAGGATATTCGGCTATCTCTTTCATGTGAAGCAAACGGTGAAGGCGGGCGCCGAAAGAGGGCACAGGGCCTTCCCCAAAAGGCTCCACTATTCCCTCCGGGTCAGGGACCGCATCTGGGGATGGATCTACAGGCCGGTCGTCGAGGCGAGCTTCTGGGTGTCGCGCAAGGTCGGAAGGCTCCAGCAGGGCCGCATACAGGCCTATCTCATCTATTCGTTTCTTACGATTATCGTGCTGCTGGTTTTTTTGAGATGAACCTCTATCCCTTCATCATGGAGATACTGCAGGTCCTGATCCTGCTTGCCGCAGCGCCTGCGTTCGTCGGCTGGGTGAGGATGCTCAAGTGCTGGTCGCAGGGCAGGAGCTCTGCGGGAATCTTTCAGCCCTACCGGGACATGCTGAGGCTTTTTTCGAAAGACGTGGTTCTTGCGGAAAACGCCTCCTGGATATTCCGGTTTACGCCTTATCTGGTGTTCGGGACTGCCGTGCTTGCGGGGGGGATCATCCCGATTCTCTCGGTCGACCTTCCCCTCGCCGCCACAGCAGACGTTATCGTGATCGTTGCCCTTTTTGCGATAGCGCGTTTTTTTACCGCCCTCGCAGGGCTCGATATAGGCACAGCCTTCGGCGGCATGGGATCGAGCCGCGAGATGACGATCGCCTCCCTTGCCGAACCGGCGATGCTGATGGCGATATTTACGATGTCGCTTGCCAGCAGGACGACATCGCTTTCACACATGTCAGAGGCGATACTGAGCGGCCAGCCGGTGCTCCGGCCTTCGATAGTCTTTGCTCTGCTGGCCTTTATCCTGATCGCGCTTGCCGAGACGGGAAGGATCCCGGTCGACAACCCTGCAACGCACCTCGAACTTACGATGATCCATGAGGCGATGATCCTCGAATATTCGGGCAGACACCTCGCACTGATCGAGTGGGCCTCGATGATGAAGCTCTTTCTCTTTGTGACGCTTGGCATCGCGGCCTTTGCGCCGTGGGGGATAGCGACATCGGGCGACGCATTGATGCTTCCGTTTGCCCTTTTCCTTCTTGCGCTGAAGCTCGGGCTCGTCGGCGTGGGCCTCGTTCTGATCGAGACAGGGCTTGCGAAGATGCGACTTTTCAGACTGACCGAATTCCTCGGGGCGGCCTTTCTGCTTGCCACCCTGGGGATGCTGGCATACTTTATACTGGAGTGATATGAATATAGCGGCAGCGGCACAGATAAACAGCTTCCTTGCGGCGTTGATACTCCTTACCGCCTTCGGCATGCTCGTGCAAAGGAGGATGAACGGGCTTATCCATCTCTTTGCATGGCAGGGGCTCTTCCTCTCGATAAGCACCGCGATCGTGGGCTTCGTAGCCGAACAGCACCATCTCTACATCTCCTCTGTGCTGACCCTCTCCCTGAAGGTGATCCTCCTGCCCTATATCCTGCACGTTCTGATGCGGAGGCTCAAGATCCAGAAGGAGGTCGAGACGATCGTTAACGTGCCGATGACGATGCTGATCGGCATCGCTCTCGTCATATTCTCCTATCACCTGATGGCTCCGGTCAGGGAACTGTCGACTCTCGTCACCCGTTCCACCCTCGCGGTTGCGCTGGCGACCGTCATGATAGGGCTTTTGATGATGATAACGAGGAGGCACGCGGTAACGCAGATCATAGGGTTCCTCGCACTCGAAAACGGCCTCTTTTTTGCCGCAACGAGCGCCACGTACGGGATGCCGCTCGTCGTAGAGCTCGGCGTTGCCCTTGACGTCCTGATCGCTGCCTTCATCTTCGGGATATTCTTTTTCCATATCCATACGACCTTCGACAGCCTCGACGTTGAGCAGATGGCCAGGCTTAAGGAGGGCGACTGAGATGTTGTTGCATAAAAAGTTTCGATTGCCTTTTTACGTCATTCCGGCTTGTCCGGAATCTTTCTTCCGGAAGGATTCCCGACGCGCTATGCTTGCGGGAATGACAAGAGAAACGACGCAGGTGAA